>NZ_CATKQM010000036.1:0-44821 GCF_949768225.1 Pseudomonas sp. IT-P44
GTCCGGTGGATCGCGTCACTACGCGCACGTTCCGATTTTTTGAGGTTTCTTTATGTTTGATTATTCCGCCCGCCCTGAATTGCTCAAGGACCGGGTCATCCTGGTTACCGGCGCTGGTCGCGGCATCGGCGCCGCCGCCGCGAAAACCTACGCCGCCCACGGTGCCACCGTGCTGTTGCTGGGCAAGACCGAAGCCAACCTGACTCAGGTCTACGACGAAATCGAGGCCGCCGGTCATCCACAACCGGCGGTAATCCCGTTCAACCTGGAAACCGCCCTGCCCCATCAATACGATGAGTTGGCGGCGATGATCGAGACCGAATTCGGCCACCTCGACGGCTTGCTGCACAACGCCTCGATCATTGGTCCGCGCACGCCGATCGAACAGCTCTCCGGCGAGAACTTCATGCGTGTCATGCAAGTCAACGTCAACGCGATGTTCATGCTCACCAGCACCCTGTTGCCGCTGCTCAAACTGTCGCAGGACGCTTCGGTGGTGTTCACCTCCAGCAGCGTCGGCCGCAAGGGTCGTGCGTATTGGGGCGCTTATGGCGTCTCCAAGTTCGCCACCGAAGGCCTGATGCAAACCCTGGCCGACGAAGTCGACACCGTCGCACCGGTGCGCTCCAACAGCATCAACCCCGGCGCCACCCGCACCAGCATGCGCGCCCAGGCTTATCCCGGTGAAAATCCGCTGAACAACCCGACACCTGAGGAGATCATGCCGGTCTACCTCTACCTGATGGGCCCGGACAGCACCGGCATCAACGGCCAGGCATTCAACGCGCAGTAACACCGTGCGTCGCTTTTGTGCCGTGGCGAATTACCGTCACGGCACTTAAAAAGCGTCGCAACCGCACCTGTTTTTAGTCAAATAAATGTCATGAAACGGGCCAGACAAAGCCAAAAACACTTTCAAGGCATTGATTTTCAACAGCTTTTATTCAAATGAACCGAATGGCATGACTTTCGCTCTATATCTGCTCAGACACGCCGAGTGAGTGAAAGCAGTCGGGCAGGCCTTCGAGTCGATAGGTTACTAATCTTCAGCAAAGCAGATTAGACTTGCGCCAAATGTCCTACGGGACTGATGGACCAGTATGACGCGCAGCCCAAAGCCGCTCTCACCCAGCCTGTAAGACAGCCTTACTGCTTAGGGGCGCACGCCATATGAAATCACCTTCCCAGACCAACGCAATTGACTTCGATAGCGCCAAATTGCAACGCCTGGGCTTTGGTCAGCAGCCCCCTCTTCTGGAGAGGCCGGTCAGCCTTGCGCAATTGCGCCAGCAACTGAGTTTGCAGCTGCAAACCAGTCTTGAGCCACAACGCATTCTTGGGCTCTTCTACCGTGAAATTCAGCGTCTCGTACCGCTCGACGCCTTGAGCTACCAGCACAAGGCCAGCGACTTGCGCCTGGAATACGGCCAGCGCGGCCACCACTCGATCAGTTACACCCTCAGCCACGAAGGCGAGCAGCTGGGTGAACTGGTGTTCCGTCGCAATCAGCGTTTCAGCGAGCAGGAACTGGGCAACCTTGAGTCGCTGCTGTCCGCATTGCTGTACCCGATGCGCAACGCCCTGCTCTACCGCGCCGCCACTCAAAGCGCCTTGCGCGACCCTCTCACGGACACCGGCAACCGCATTGCCATGGACCAGACGCTGCAACGGGAAATCGACATGTCGCGTCGGCACCTGCAGCCCTTGTCGCTGTTGATGCTGGACATCGACCATTTCAAACAAATCAACGACACCCATGGCCACAGCGCTGGCGATGACGTGCTTAAGGGAGTCGCCGCCTCGATCAAAAGCCAGCTGCGCAACGTGGACATGGTGTTCCGCTTTGGTGGCGAGGAGTTTTTGATTCTGCTGTCCAACACCGGCCGGGAAGCCGCCGCCATGGTCGGCGAGCGCCTGCGACTCGCGGCGCAAGCCAAGGATTTTTCGGCTGATGGCAACCTGATCGAGCTGACCGTCAGCCTCGGCTGTTCGACCCTGCTGCCCGGCGAATCGGCCGAGAGCCTGCTGCGTCGGGCCGACAGCGCGCTTTATGTGGCCAAGCGCGAAGGACGCAACCGCTTGGCGATGGCGGGCTGACTCCCGCCAGCACGGGCTCGCGACAGTAGCGGCCCGCATCGACAGGGATCAGCGGACAGCGCCGCGCAACTCTCCGACCATCCCTTGCAGCTTCGCCGGCTCCGCCGCTTCTACCGCCACCGCCGGCCCCGCCACCAGAGTCACCCGCGACCACAACCGACGGAACAGACCCTTGTCGGGATCGCGACTGAAGAAACTCCCCCACAACCCCTGCAATGCCAGCGGAATCACCGGCACCGGCGTCTCTTCGAGAATCCGCGTCAACCCGCCCTTGAACTCGTTGATCTCGCCATCGGCGGTCAATTTGCCTTCAGGGAAGATGCACACCAGCTCACCGTCCTTCAGATATTGAGCAATACGCGTGAAGGCCTTTTCGTAAATCTGAATGTCTTCCTGACGTCCTGCGATCGGAATTGTCCCGGCCGTGCGGAAGATAAAGTTCAGCACCGGCAGGTTGTAGATCTTGTAATACATCACAAAGCGAATCGGCCGACGCACCGCGCCGCCAATCAGCAGCGCATCGACGAAAGACACGTGGTTGCACACCAGCAACGCCGCGCCTTCATCCGGAATCAGCTCCAGATTGCGATGCTCCACGCGGTACATGGAATGGCTGAGCAGCCAGATCATGAAACGCATGCTGAACTCGGGGACGATCTTGAAGATGTAGGCGTTGACGCCGATGTTCAGCAGCGACACCACCAGGAACAGGTGCGGGATCGACAGCTTTGCCAGGCTCAGCAGCACGATCGAGACAATCGCCGAGACCACCATGAACAGCGCGTTGAGAATATTGTTGGCGGCAATCACCCGTGCACGCTCGTTCTCTGGGGTGCGCGACTGAATCAGCGCGTACAGCGGCACGATGTAGAAACCACCGAAAACCCCAAGACCGAGAATGTCGATCAATACCAGCCAGGTGTGGCCAAAGCCGAGGATTTCGATCCAGCCATGGCCGTCGACACTCTCGGGAATTCCACCGGAATGCCACCACAGCAGCAAACCGAATACTGTCAGACCAAACGAGCCGAACGGCACCAGACCGATCTCGACTTTGCGTCCGGACAGTCTTTCGCAGAGCAGCGAGCCAAGTGCGATACCCACCGAAAACACGGTAAGAATCAGCGTCACCACGGTTTCGTCGCCGTGCATCCATTCCTTGGCGTACGCCGGGATTTGCGTCAGGTAAATCGCCCCGACAAACCAGAACCACGAGTTGCCGACAATCGAGCGCGACACCGCCGGCGTTTGCCCCAGTCCCAGTTTCAAGGTGGCCCAGGATTGACTGAAGATGTTCCAGTTCAGACGCATTTCCGGCGATGAGGCCGCCGCCCGCGGAATGCTGCGACTGGCCAGGTAACCGAGCACGGCAATGCCGATGATCGCCGTGGACACGATGGGCGCGTAATGCGCGGAGGACATCATGATCCCGGCGCCGATGGTCCCGGCGAGGATGGCCAGGAAGGTGCCCATTTCCACCAGACCGTTGCCGCCCACCAGCTCCTCTTCATGCAAGGCCTGGGGCAGGATCGAGTATTTCACCGGCCCGAACAGCGCCGAGTGCGTGCCCATGGCGAACAGCGCCAGCAGCATCAGCGACAGGTGATCGAAGACAAACCCCACCGCGCCGACCGCCATGATGGCGATTTCCCCGAGCTTGATCAGACGGATCAGCGCATCCTTGGCGAACTTTTCGCCAAACTGCCCGGCCAACGCCGAAAACAGAAAGAACGGCAAGATGAACAACAGCGCACACAAATTGACCCAGATCGAGCGATCCCCCTCGATGGTCAATTTGTACAGAATGGCGAGGATCAACGATTGCTTGAAGACGTTGTCGTTGAACGCCCCGAGGGACTGGGTCACGAAAAACGGCAGGAAGCGCCGGGTGCGAAGCAAGGTGAACTGTGAGGGGTGACTCATCTTCCGTGTGCCCTGATGTTGTTAGAGAGTGGCGTGGATACTGTGATTGGAATGCCGCACGCCGATCCAGGCCACACATTACCCGGTTATTTGTTTAAACCTGCAATGCACGGCGAGACAAACAACTCCCCCCGCCACGCGCCTTGTACCGTGCGTTTGGCAACGATCAGCCACATCACCGCCAGCAACGCCACCAGCACACAGCCAAAGGCATTGAAAAACGCCAGGTTCAACGTGCTTCCCAGTTTCAACGTTGCCAGAGAATAGACGCCCAGCGGAAAGGTGAAACCCCACCAGCCAAGGTTGAACGGGATCCCGGCGCGCAGGTAACGCCCGGTGATCAGCAGCGCAATCAGCATCCACCACAAACCGAAGCCCCACAGCGTGATCCCCGCCACCAGCCCCAGCCCCGCCGCGATTTCACCCAGGCCGGCAAACCCGTTGGCGGCGAAGATGGCCGGCGCGTCGGCGCCCAGCAGCAACATGCCCAGCGCCCCGGTACCAATCGGGCCGAGCGCCAGCCAGCTCGACGCTGCCATGTTTTCGTGAGGCAGTTTGTGCAGCGCCATGCGCAGCATGAGAATGGTCAGAATGCTGAACGCCACCGGCAGGGAAAATGCCCAGAGCACGTAGCTGGTCACCAACACCACCAGTTGCCCATGAGCCTCGGCCAAATGCGGCGCCAGCAACCCGCCACTGGCGGCCGCCACTTCCGCCGCCACCACTGGCAACAGCCAAACGGCGGTCATCTGATCGATGCTGTGCTCCTGGCGGGTGAACATCATGTAGGGAATCAGCACACCGCAGGCCAGCGACATCGCCACGTCCAGCCACCACAGCAGCGCAGCCACATGGACGACACCTTCGCCCCAGCGCGGCAGGCCAAACAGCAGGAAGCCATTGATGATGGTCGCCAACCCCATGGGAATCGTGCCGAAAAACATCGAGACCGTGGAGTGCCCGAAAATCCGCCGGGCCTCATCGAAGAACAGCACCCAGCGCGCCGCGTACAGCGCCGTGAACAAGATGAACAGACCGATATTGAACAGCCAAAGGGCTTCGGCGATCGCGTGCAGACCTGGGGTCGCGCCAGGCAACTGGGCCAAGGCCAGCGCCAGGACGCCCGTGCCCATGGTCGCGGCGAACCAGTTAGGCGTGAACTGGCGGATGACCTCGCGCGGGTGCTGCAAGTGGCTGAAAGGTTTGTAAACGGGGGTGGCGTTGGGGCATGTCATAGCGAACTCCTGTCCTCTGTTGAGGTGGAGTTCAGGGTAGGTCCAAATCGAATATCTATATAACGGGTAATATCTCTAACTGTTATCTATTTTGTAGATATAGCGTCAAACGCTGCCTTCCGATTCGATCACCAATATCCTCGCCACCCCCAGCGGATGCGCCACATGCTCGGTGCCCACCGAGGCATAAAAGATATCGCCGACCGCCAACATCACCGCTTTCTCCAGGCCTGCTTCGCGATAGCGCATTTGCACCTGGCCATCGAGCACAACGAACACTTCCTCGCCATCATTCACATGCCACTTGTATGGTTGATCGGTCCAGTGCAGACGCGTGGTGATGCCGTTCATGTTGGCGATGTCCAGAGCTCCCCAGGCACGGTCAGCGGTGAAGGATTGGCTGCGAATGATCTTCATGGGCGGTCCGTCGAAAGAAATGGCGTGCCAAGGCTAACCCAAACCGGCGAACAGCTGCGCCAGCCAATCGATAAATACCCGAACCCGGTTACTCAGGTGCCGGTTCGGCGGGTACAGCACGTGAAACGGATACCGGGGCGGGCGCCAGTCCTGAAGAATCGGCACCAGCTCGCCACGCTCGATGTGCGGTTGCACGGTGTAAGTGAACGTGTGGATCACCCCAAGACCCGCCAGCCCCGAGGCCAGGTGGGCATTGCTCTCGTTGACACTGAATGCTCCCTGCCCCCGAATCTCGAACTTTTCACCGTTGCGCTCGAATCGCGCCGGCATTACCCGCCCGGTACGCGCCGAGTGATAACTGACGATGCGATGATTTTTCTCAAGGTCTCGCGGGTCCGTCGGGGTGCCAAAACGTTCGAGATAGCCTGGGGTGGCGCAGGTGGTCCATGACGACAGGCCCAGAGGGCGCGCAGCCATGGAGAGTTCGGTCAATGGCCCGCCGCGAATCACGCAATCGACGTTTTCGCTGATCAGGTCCACGGGCCGATCGCTGACACCCAACTCGACCTGGATGTCCGGGTATCGGGCATAGAAATCCGGCAATGCGGGGATGATCAGGATCGTCGCCACCGAGCCGCCGACATCGACGCGAATCCTGCCGCGCGGGTGGCCCTGGGCACTGGCGAAACTGTTGTCCAGATCGTCCAGCTCCACCATCAACTGCAAGGCGCGCTCGTAGTAAGCCATGCCATCCGCCGTCACCGTCAACCGGCGCGTGGTGCGCTGTAACAGCCGCGCACCGAGGTGTTCTTCAAGCTCGGCCACCAGTTTGCTGACCGAGGTTTTTGGCATGTTCAGCGAGTCGGCGGCCCTGGTAAACGAACCGGCCTGCACGACGCGGGAGAAAACACGCATGGCCAACAGTTGATTCATGACAGACATCTCAAGGGACGAGCCTTGAGTATTGTCCACAACCATGTACAAACAAACCCGATTCAGGCGATTTTTCCGATGAATCTTCCGGCATAGAGTTTGTTCAACGGCGCACGACAGTGCCAGGAACTTCCTTAACGACTCAGCGGAGATTCACCTCATGAGCAACACACTCACAGGCAAGGTTGCACTGATCACTGGCGGCACCACCGGCATCGGCCTGGCATCGGCTCAAGCGTTCGTCGACCAAGGCGCCACGGTGTTCATCACCGGCCGCCGCCAGGCCGAGCTGGATGCGGCGGTCAGCAGCATCGGTCACAACGTCACCGGGATTCAGGGCGACGTCGCGAACCTTCCCGACCTGGACCGCATCTTCGACGTGATCAGGACCAAGGCCGGTACTCTGGACATCGTCTTTGCCAATGCGGGCGGTGGCGACATGTTGCCCCTCGGCGCGATTACCGAGGAACACTTCGACCGGATTTTCGGCGTCAACGTCAAAGGCCTGCTGTTCACCGTGCAGAAATCACTGCCGCTGCTCAAGGACGGCGGTTCGGTGATTCTCACCGCGTCCACGACCGCCACCAAAGGCACGGAAAACTTCAGCGTCTACAGCGCCAGCAAAGCCGCCGTGCGCAACTTTGCCCGCTCCTGGTTGCTGGATTTGAAAGCCCGCAGGATTCGCGTCAATGTCATCAGCCCCGGCCCGATTCACACGCCCGGCCTGACTGAACTTGCGCCAGCAGATCAGCAACAGGGGTTGCTGGATTACCTCGCCAGCCAAGTGCCGATTGGCCGTCTTGGAACGCCATCGGAGGTGGGCAAAGCCGCGGTGTTCCTCGCCTCGGATGACAGCAGCTTCATCAATGGGATCGAGTTGTTCGTCGATGGCGGATTTGCACAGATTTGATCGCTGCACACAAAAACGCGGCGCCTTGAACGGCGCCGCGTTTTTTTATGGATGACCGGTCGCGCGGCACACTTCGGCAGACCGCGGCCGCATCAGCGCCAGCAACGCGCCGACAGACAGGACGATCAGCACGGCACCATAACCATCGGTGGTCGCCACCAGGCCAAACGTGCGCGTCAGATTCCCCGCCAGCAACGACGGCAAGCAGAACGCCAGGTAACTGAGCACGTAATACGCCGACATCAACCCGGCCCGCTCATGGGGCTGCGCCAGCGGAACCAGACTGCGCACCGCGCCAAGGAAACCGGCGCCGAATCCGCAACCGGCCACCAGCGTGCCGAGGAAAAACAATGGCAGGCTGGCGCTGTGCACGCCCAGCAACAGCAACACGAGGCCGATGGGCAGTAACGTGCCGCCCAGCAATAGCCCTTTGGCGGCAGGCCGGTTGCGCAGGGTAAAGATCATCAGCGCGCCGGTCAGCGTCAATGCGGCGACTGCCGCTCCCCCCATCAGGTTCGAGGTGGAACCGGTGGCCGTGCGCAGCAACGAAGGGCCGAGCGAGGCATAAAAACCGCCGAGCGCCCAGGTCGCGATATTCAGCGGCAACACTCGCCACAAGGTCGAGCGAGCCTGGGTCGGCACATGCAGGGTCGGACGCAACGAGGCCCATGCCCCCGGTTGCGAACTGACGCTTTCCGGCAGGCGCCAGACATACAGCGCCTGCATCACAAACAACGCGAACAACACCCAATAAGTGAGCTGCAGCGGCAACGGCGCAAACTCGGCCAGCAAGCCGCACCCCACGGCGCCAACCGCCATACCAAGCAGCGGCGCGACACTGTTGATCAGCGGCCCCTGCTGGCGATCGGTGTCCAGCAGCGCGGCGCTCAATACGGCGGTGGCCATCCCGGTCGCGAACCCCTGAAGCACCCGCGCGCCGATCAACCACGCCACGCTGTCGGCATTGATAAACAGCAGCATCGCCAACAGGTTCAGCAGGACGGCGCTGAAAATGACCGGCTTGCGTCCCAGGTAGTCCGAGAGCGAACCGACCGTCAGCAGCGCCACCAGCAGACTGATGGCGTAGATGCCGAAAATCACGGTCAAGGTTGCTGCCGAGAAATGCAGCTGCTCCTGATACAAGTGATACAACGGCGTCGGCGCCGTGGAAGCGGCGAGAAAACTCAGTAAAGTGATCGCCAGAAACCACAGGGTTGAACGGTTGGAAACAGAACTCGACATGCGCACACTCCGCAAAAGCTAACTTTTTGCTTTTGTGGAGTGTGCTACTCGTCTGCGCTTAAAGCAAATTCTTTGTGTTAAGGTCCGTTCCATGGCTATTAAAGAAGGTTTACGCCCCGGCGGCCGCAGCGCCCGGGTGCAAGAGTCGATTCATTCGGCGGTCCGCGCGCTCCTCGAAGAACAGGACCGCTCCACCGTGACCGTCCCGCAAATCGCGGCTCGCGCGGGGGTTACGCCGTCGACCATCTATCGGCGCTGGGGCGATCTGTCGGCGTTGCTGGCGGATGTCGCCCTGGCGCGCATGCAACCCGATAGTGAGCCTGCCAACACCGGCAGCCTGCGCGGGGATGTGCAGGCCTGGGCCGAGCAGTATCTGGACGAGATGAGCTCCGAACCTGGTCGCAACATGCTGCGCGATGTGCAATCGAGCCCGACGCCGGGTCTGTGTGTGACGATCATTGGCGGGCAGTTGCAGATGATTCTGGATCGTTATCCGGATCAGCTGAAACCGGGTGTTGATCGGCTGATCAATCTGATGGCGGCGCCTACGGTGTTTCGCATTCTGTTTTCGCCGGCGCCTTTGGAGGTTGAGGAGTTGCATCGGTTGATCGAGATTGCGTTCAGTCAGTGATGACGCCTTCGCGGGCAAGCCTCGCTCCCACAGGTTTGTGCTGACCGCATGATTTGGATACGACACAGAACCTGTGGGAGCGTGGCTTGCCCGCGAAAAGGCCAGCACAAGCACCTAAAATCTGACTGACGCTCCACCCTGCGACACCCCGCCACTCCACGACCTTGGTCGACACTGACTAACGCGGACGGTCGTGCGAGACTGTCTGTCCGGGCTGTCGTCCCGTGTGTCTTTTGTCTGGAGTTTCCATGTCGCTGTCCAGCGGGCTGATCGCCGCCGTCGCCCTGGCCTATATGGCCATCATGTTCGCCATCGCCTTCTACGGTGACCGTCGCAGCGCGCCGCTGCCGCCGCGAGTGCGCGCCTGGGTGTACAGCCTGTCGCTGGCGGTCTATTGCACCAGTTGGACGTTCTTCGGCGCCGTCGGCCAGGCCGCCGAACAACTCTGGTCGTTCCTGCCGATCTACCTTGGGCCTATCCTGCTGCTGGTCTGCGCGCCGTGGGTCCTGCAAAAAATGGTGATGATCAGCAAGCAGGAGAACATCACCTCCATTGCCGACTTCATCGCCGCCCGATACGGCAAATCCCAGTCACTGGCGATTGTCGTGGCGCTGATCTGCCTGGTCGGCGTGCTGCCCTACATTGCGCTGCAACTCAAAGGCATCGTGCTCGGGGTAAACCTGTTGATCGGTGCCGGTGCCGACGCCATGGGCACCCGCGCCCAGGACACGGCGCTGATTGTGTCGCTGGTGCTGGCGCTGTTTACCATCGTCTTCGGTACGCGCAACCTCGACGCCACCGAACACCACCGCGGCATGGTGCTGGCGATTGCGTTCGAGTCCCTGGTCAAGCTGTTCGCGTTTCTCGCGGTGGGTGCGTTCGTGACCTACGGCTTGTACGACGGTTTCGACGACCTCTTCGACCAGGCCATGCTGGCCCCGCGCCTCGAAGCCTACTGGAAGGAAACCATCAACTGGCCATCGATGGTGGTGCAGACCGGCGTGGCGATGATGGCGATCATCTGCCTGCCCCGGCAGTTCCACGTGACCGTGGTGGAAAACATCGACCCGCAGGATTTGCGCCTGGCCAAGTGGGTGTTTCCGGCGTACCTCGCGTTGGCGGCATTGTTTGTCGTGCCGATCGCACTGGCCGGCCAGATGCTGCTGCCAAGTTCAGTGTTGCCGGATTCCTTTGTGATCAGCCTGCCACTGGCCCAGGCCCATCCCGCACTGGCGATGCTGGCCTTTATCGGCGGTGCTTCGGCGGCGACCGGCATGGTGATTGTTGCCAGCGTGGCGCTGTCGACCATGGTCTCCAATGACATGCTGTTGCCGTGGCTACTACGTCGCAACAACGCCGAGCGGCCGTTCGAAGTGTTCCGCCAGTGGATGCTGTCGGTGCGCCGCGTCAGCATCGTGGTGATTTTGCTGCTGGCGTACGTCAGCTATCGACTGCTGGGCTCGACCGCGAGCCTGGCGACCATCGGCCAGATCGCCTTTGCCGCCGTGACCCAACTGGCCCCGGCCATGCTTGGCGCGCTGTACTGGAAACAGGCCAACCGCCGTGGCGTGTTCGCCGGCCTCGCCGCCGGTACGTTCCTGTGGTTTTACACGCTGATTCTGCCTATTGCCGCGCATAGCCTCGGCGTGTCGTTGAGCACGTTCCCCGGGCTGGCGTGGCTACACAGCAATCCGCTGAACCTGCCGCTCACCCCGCTGACCCAAGGCGTGGTGTTGTCGCTGGCGGCCAACTTCACGCTGTTCGCCTGGGTGTCGGTGCTGTCACGCACAAGGGTTTCGGAGCACTGGCAGGCCGGGCGTTTCATCGGCCAGGAAATCAGTGCCCGCCCCAGCGCGCGCTCAATGCTGGCAGTGCAAATCGAAGATCTGCTGCAACTCGCGGCACGGTTTGTCGGTGAAGAACGCGCCCGTCAGAGTTTTATCCGTTTCGCCTATCGCCAGGGCAAAGGCTTCAACCCCAACCAGAACGCCGACAGCGAGTGGATCGCCCATACCGAACGTTTGCTGGCCGGTGTACTGGGTGCTTCTTCGACCCGGGCGGTGGTAAAAGCCGCCATCGAAGGTCGGGAAATGCAACTTGAGGACGTCGTGCGCATCGCCGACGAAGCCTCGGAAGTGCTGCAATTCAACCGCGCCTTGCTACAAGGCGCGATCGAGAACATCACCCAGGGCATCAGCGTGGTCGACCAGTCGCTGCGACTGGTGGCGTGGAACCGGCGTTATCTGGAACTGTTCAATTACCCGGATGGCTTGATCAGCGTCGGTCGGCCGATTGCCGACATCATTCGCTACAACGCCGAGCGTGGTCTGTGCGGGCCGGGTGAAGCTGAAGTGCACGTCGCACGCCGATTGCACTGGATGCGTCAGGGCCGTGCCCACACGTCTGAAAGACTTTTCCCCAATGGCCGTGTGATTGAGCTGATCGGCAACCCGATGCCGGGCGGCGGTTTTGTCATGAGTTTCACCGACATCACCGCGTTCCGCGAGGCCGAGCAGGCGCTGACCGAAGCCAACGAAGGCCTGGAGCGACGGGTCACCGAGCGCACCCACGAGCTGTCGCAACTCAACGTGGCCCTGACCGAAGCCAAGGGCACCGCCGAGTCGGCCAACCAATCGAAGACCCGCTTTCTCGCGGCGGTCAGCCACGACCTGATGCAACCGCTGAACGCCGCCCGACTGTTTTCTGCAGCCCTGTCCCATCAGGACGATGGCTTGTCCAGCGAAGCGCAGAAACTGGTTCATCACCTGGATTCATCACTGCGCTCGGCCGAAGACCTGATCAGCGATTTGCTGGACATTTCCCGCCTGGAAAACGGCAAGATCAACCCGGAGCCGAAACCGTTCGTGCTCAATGAGCTGTTCGATATTCTTGGCGCGGAATTCAAGGCGCTGGCCCGGGACCAGGGGCTCAAATTCCGCGTTCGCGGCAGTACGCTGCGGGTCGACAGTGACATCAAACTGTTGCGGCGGATCTTGCAGAACTTCCTGACCAACGCCTTTCGCTACGCCAAGGGGCCAGTGCTTTTAGGGGTTCGCCGGCACAAGGGTGAACTGTGCCTGGAGGTCTGGGACCGTGGTCCGGGGATCCCGGAAGACAAACTGAAAGTGATTTTCGAGGAATTCAAACGCCTCGACAGCCACCAGACCCGTGCCGAGAAAGGCCTGGGCCTGGGCCTGGCTATTGCTGACGGGCTGTGTCGCGTTCTGGGCCACACCTTGCAAGTGCGCTCCTGGCCGGGGCGCGGCAGCGTGTTCAGCGTCAGCGTGCCGTTGGCTCAGGCGCAAATCGCGGCGCCGGACAACGTCACCGAACTCAACGGCAAACTCCTGAGCGGCGCGCAGGTGCTGTGCATCGACAACGAGGACAGCATCCTGATAGGCATGAACAGTTTGCTGACCCGCTGGGGTTGTCAGGTCTGGACAGCGCGCAATCGCGACGAATGCGCGGCGTTGCTCAGCGATGGCGTACGTCCGCAATTGGCACTGGTGGATTATCACCTGGACGACGGCGAGACCGGGACCGAGTTGATGGCGTGGCTGCGCACCCGTTTGGGCGAGCCGGTGCCCGGTGTGGTGATCAGCGCCGATGGACACCCCGAGACGGTGGCGCAGGTGCATGCGGCGGGGTTGGATTACCTGGCCAAACCGGTGAAACCGGCGGCGTTGCGGGCGTTGTTGAGTCGGCATTTGCCGTTGTAGGTTGGCAGTTTTTTAGCCATGTTGTGTTGCAACGGACGCCATCGCCGGCAAGCCGGCTCCTACAGTTGAGAACGCGGTTTACTGTAGGAGCTGGCTTGCCGGCGATGCTTTTGAGATTACTCAGGCAACTCGACCAGACCATCGACATCCGTCATCGCCCGCTCCAACAGGTCCGCCGGCAGACTCTTGCTGGCCCGCGCGCCGAGCAACTTGAGCTGCTCGCTGCGGCTGACCAGGTTGCCACGGCCTTCCGTCAGCTTGTTTCGCGCAGAGCTGTAGGCCTTGTCCAGTTGCTGCAAGCGATTGCCGACTTCATCCAGATCCTGAATGAACAACACGAACTTGTCGTACAGCCACCCTGCCCGCTCGGCGATTTCCCGGGCGTTCTGACTCTGCCGTTCCTGCTTCCACAGGCTGTCGATGACACGCAGGGTGGCCAGCAACGTGGTCGGGCTGACGATCACGATGTTGCGGTCGAACGCTTCCTGAAACAGCGTAGGCTCCGCCTGCAACGCCGCGGAAAACGCCGCTTCAATGGGCACGAACAGCAAGACGAAATCCAGGCTGTGCAAGCCGTCGAGCCGTTTGTAATCCTTGCCGGCCAGACCTTTGACGTGGTTGCGCAGCGACAGCACGTGCTGCTTGATGGCGATCTGGCCGATGGCATCGTCTTCGGCCGCCACGTATTGCTGATAGGCCGTCAGGCTGACCTTGGAGTCGACCACCACCTGTTTGTCGCCCGGCAAATAGATGATCACGTCCGGCTGGAACCGCTCGCCGTCCGGGCCCTTGAGATTGACCTGGGTCTGGTACTCGCGCCCCTTCTCCAGACCGGCGTGCTCAAGCACCCGCTCGAGAATCAGCTCACCCCAGTTACCCTGGGTCTTCTGCCCTTTCAAGGCGCGGGTCAGGTTGGTCGCTTCGTCACTCAGGCGCAGGTTCAGCTGTTGCAGACGCTCCAGCTCCTTGGCCAGCGAAAAGCGTTCGCGCGCTTCGGCCTGATAGCTTTCCTCGACGCGTTTTTCAAACGACTGGATGCGCTCTTTCAACGGATCGAGCAACTGCCCCAAACGCTGCTGACTGGTTTCGGCGAAGCGCTGCTCGCGCTCGTCGAAGATCTTGCCGGCCAGCTCGGCGAACTGGGCACGCAGCTCATCCCGCGAGCCTTGCAGGTCACTGAGGCGCTGCTGATGGCTTTCCTGTTGCTCACGCAGCTCGGCATTCAGCGAGGCGGCTTGAGCGTCCAGGCGACGCAACTCAACGTCTTTGCCGGCGCGCTCGATGTTCCAGGCATGAGCGGCGTCGCGGGCGTCATCACGTTCGATCTGCAGCAGTTCGACTTCACGGCGCAAGGCGGCGAGGTCTGCCTGCTTGGCGGCGTTGGCCTGCCCCAGGTCCGCGATTTCGTCGCGAGCAGCTTCGAGCTGGGCATTCAACCCGTCCTGTGCCAGGTTGGCCATGGCCAGACGCTCTTCCAGCAGTGCAACCTCTGACTGCGTGGTGCTCGCACGGCGCTGAAGTTGCCAGGCCAATACCAGCAACGGCAGTGCAGCACCTGCCAGACCGAGCAATATGCTGGTCAAGTCCATCGCCATAGCCAATCCTGCCCGTTCGATAAAGCTTGAAGGTTAACCAAGGTGTCAGGTCTTGGACAGCTCAGTCTTCGATCAGACCGAGTTCCTGTTGAGCGCGCCGATCCCCGGCTCGCGCGGCCTGACGCAAGAGGTCCTGGCCGATACGGCGGTCCCGGGCATTCCCACATTCGCGGCACATCAACTGACCGAGACGGCTCTGCGCGGCCACCACGCCTTCACGCGCCGGCTGCTTGAGCAAACGCCCGGCGAAATGTTTGACGTTGTGGTTTTCACCCAGGCGCGGGCTGTCCAGCAGCCATTCGGCCACACGCATCGAAAAGCGCTTGGGTGGGGTGACGCTGGTAGGTGTCGAGGTTGCGGGAGCTGGTACTGAGCGAAACTTCATAAAGCACTGTGGGGCAGATCGGAAGGCGCGCCACTCTACTCTTTTTTTCTTACAGGTAAAGCCTAAAAAAACCCGGCACGCCCGTCCTAGAGCAAGCGCTCGGGACAATCCACAGAAGCTGTGGATAACTCAGTGGACAACCGCCCTTGAACTCTCGCAAAGCCCTGTGGAATGGGGCTCGCAGTCAAACTGACGATTTTTTCACCAGTAAAAAAAACCGATGTTTTTCATTGACTTAAATTTTGGTTACAGGCACCCACTACGTTTGAAGGGCAGATGACAGTGGGGTGACAGTCCGCGCAACTTATGTGCACAAGTACCTTCGAGGCAGTTATATCCATGCGCTTTTTCGGCGCATCTTCTCACCTGACTTGGGGATAAACCCTGGCGAACCCATGATCCAGACCGGTTTCGAACCGACGAACGTCGACGACCGATGGTCGGAATCTGTGCCATTACGGGGCGAAACCGGCGCTCTCTGGCTGTGGGTAAGCGCCAGTCCGCACATGAATGGCGGCATTCGGGAGATGTTTTTGACTAACACACTTCCTTTCTGCAATTCAATCCGTTAGTATCCGCGGCGTTAGTACCAAGCTGAAAGTCAATTCTGGTCGAACAAATCCTCCCGGTCAGCCTTCCCAAAGGAAGCCTCAACCGAACAAGCGGGATCGACCACCTCGATGGTTTCCAGGTAAACCTTGCGCCAACACAGCCTTTGAATCGAAAGCAAAGGGTGTTGCGAAGCTCACTTACTCTGACCGAACCAGCCTGCAAATTGATCAGGATCTTCACCCCGGGCCCAGAACCTTTGCCCTTGATGTGTTGCCTGCCCTCCTAAGTACCTACCTGCCAGCCCAAGCGCGCCAACTTAATCAGCGCTTCAAACTGGCTGCTTTGTTCCAGTCGGGTTCTTCGTTCGACCAATGGTGGTCGTCGTCACTGGAACGTTTTAATTTTGCACGGTTCTTATCCGTGTCGCTTGTAGGAACACCCATTAATGACTACTCAAATCCACACCCAGGATGCCATTCGCACCCTAACCAACGCTTTTGCACCAATGAACTGCCTGATCATGGCCGCTCGCAAAGGCTGCTTCAGCTTCACTCTGGTCAACGAACACGGCATCGCTCGTCACAGCGAACGCCTGTACCCCGATCAATACTCCAGCGCCGAGCCGCTGCAGGCCGTGATCGAGCGTACCCGTCAGGCACTGGTTGCCTGAGACGCCAGAAACGCTGAAAACCTCAAAAGCCTCGCCTTGAAAAGCGGGGCTTTTTATTGTCTGTTGTTTGTGTGTGGGCTTTGGTTGGGTTTTGGTGGTGAGTACATATCCGTTTCTTCGGTCACGGCCGCTATGGGTTTCGCCCTTACGGCGAGTCACTTGGAAGAGCCCCAAGTAACCAAGGGCTCTTGCCCCTTTCGTTCGGTGCCTCGCCATGGCTCGGCATGCCCTCGCTCCGGTCCTGCTCCGTGGGCCCGCCGCCATCGGCCATCCATGGCCGGGGGCGGCTAACCCGGCATCCATGCCGGGTTGCCCACTACGCAGAACCTGCGCTCGGCCTCTCGAGGGGGCGCGCACCTCAAGATCAAAAGCTGAAGGCGAGCTAACGCTCGGCCTGATGAGTGGTGGAAATCAAAAGCGTATGGGATTCCCTGTAGGAGCCGGCTTGCCGGCGAAAATCGTCTGGACAACGCGTTCATTCAGACAGCCCGCGTTATCGTTGACGTCCATCGCCAGCAAGCTGGCTCCTACAAGGGAAATGCAGATGTGTTTGGATAAATACGATCAACTGTAGGAGCCGGCTTGCTGCGGGCGGCGTTCCGACGATAGCGGTGGGTCAGTCAACGCATTTATCGCCTGAAAGGACGCCATCGCCAGCAAGCCGGCTCCTACAGGGGAGCGGTATACATATCCGGAATGAGTGAACGCATCAGAGAAGGACAACGCGGACATCTAAAGAGCCAGGTCGGCTTTCAGGCCGCCTCGGCGGCTGTGGCGGTAGTCGCCCCCTCGAGAGGCCGAGTGGAGGTTCTGCGCAGTGGGCAACCCGGCATGGATGCCGGGTTAGCCGCGCACGGCCAAGGATGGCCGATCGCGGCGGGCCCACGGAGCAGGACCGGAGCGAGGGCATGGCGAGCCTAGGCGAGGCACCGAACGAAAGGGGCAAGAGCCCTTTGGTTACTTTGGGGCTTTTCCAAAGTGACTCGCTGTAAAAGCGAAACCAATAGCAGCCGTTACCCCAAGAATGGATATGTACCCAAACAAAAGAACACCCGCCCCCCCCTAAAAAACGAATCTTTTTATTGCCCGATATTTCCCTTTTCACAGCCGCCGCGTAAGCACTAACCGATATAACGGTTATAACTGTCTGCCGGAAATATTTTAAAAACAGACCTTTACAGCGCGAATATGACACTACACTTCAACTCAAGCGGCTTGAACCGCTTACGGCGAGCCTGAGTCGATCCACCCGCTGCCAACGCTAAGTTCAGGACTCGCCGACCACTTCTTGTTCGAGGGTTTTATGGGTATCGCTGCCAGCGAACTGTGCCGTTATGTGATCCGTCCGACACTGATCTACCTGGGACGCCATAGCGCGACCGCCGAATCCCTGCTGCTGGGCATCGCCGCCAGTCAGTCAGCCCTTGGTTCCGCCCTGCATGACCGCCGTGGACACGGCTTGTACCGAATCGCCGAACCCCGCCACCAGGCACTCTGGGACCATTACCTGGCACTTGATCCGGAACGCGCGAGCCTGGTGCGCGGACTGGCCAGCCAGCATGCGTTCCTCAGCGGCCCGCACCTCGAATTGACCGTAAACCTGCGTTACGCCACAGCCATCGCCTGGCTGCTGGTCGAAGAACAGAACACCCCCCTCCCCGAAGCAGACGACTTGCTGGGAATGGCCCGAATCTGGCGCCAGACCTTCCAGCCTCAAGGACGCCTGAGAGATTTCACCTACGCCTGGCAAACCTGTGTATCACCGTTGAATCAAGTCGCCTGCTGAACCCCTCGCTTAACAAGATCGCCCAACAGGTCGCGATTTTGGTCGGATTGTCCTACAAAACCGCTCTAAATCAAGCAATACAGCCTATAGCGCTGGGACGAAAATGTTGGTAATTTTCGCCCCGGTGATCACCAGGAGTTCTAATAATGAAAAAAGTAATGCTCAAAACCACCCTTAGCCTCGCCGTTGCCTTGGCATCCACCCAAATCTTCGCAAGTGGTTTTGCCCTCAACGAACAAAGCATCAGTGGGATGGGCACTGGTTTTGCCGGGCGATCTTCTGCTGCCGACGACGCATCCACCGTTTTTGGCAACCCTGCCGGTATGTCTCGCCTCAAGCGCGAACAAGTGACCGGTGGTGTTGCATTTATCGACGCGCACGCTGACATCAGCGATGCAAGCTCCCGCCCGAATAGTGGTACCAACAAAGGTGACATGGTCCCTTTCATGGGCGTACCCATGGGCTACTACGTAAAGCCAATCGATGACCAGTGGGCTGTCGGTTTCGGCGTCTACGCACCATTCGGCCTGGTGACCGACTACGAGAACGGCTTCGCCGGCAAATACTTCGGCAGCAAGAGCGAAGTCACGATCGTCACCCTGCAGCCAACCGTCAGCTACGCATTCAACGACAAGGTGTCGATCGGTTTCGGTCCGACCATCAACCGCATCGACGGCAAGCTGGAATCGAACCTGTCGCTGAACCCGCAGGCAGCGGACGGTACCGTCAAGATCAAGGGTGACGACACCGCTATCGGCTACAACATCGGCATCATGGTTCAAGCCCTCGAAAGCACTCGCCTCGGCCTGACCTATCACTCGAAAGTGAAGTACAAGCTCGACGGTGACACCAAGGTCAACTACGGCGTGCTCGCGGCGCTGGGCCAGAACCCGAACCAGAAGTTCGACGCTTCGCTGGACATCACCACGCCTGAGTCCGTGGACTTCTCGGTCACTCATCAGCTGGACGATAAGTGGACCCTCTACGCAGGCAGCACCTGGACTCGCTGGAGCCGCCTGAAAGAAATCACCGTCGAGAACGAAGGCGTTCCTGCCGCTCTGGCAGCGCGCGGCCTTCGCACGATCACTGAAGAGCAGAACTGGCACGACACCTGGGCTCACGCCATCGGTGCTTCCTATCAGTTGAACAAGCAATGGGTGCTGCGTACCGGTCTGTCCGTCGACCAGGCGCCGACCAACAACGAAAACCGTTCCCCGCGCATTCCGACTGGCGATCGCAAGATCTTCAGCCTGGGCGCTGGCTGGAGCCCGACCGACGACCTGACCATCGACGTAGCGTATTCGTACCTGCGCGAAGAGTCGGTCAAGGTCAACAACAGCAACGGTGCTCCTCGCAACCAGACCTACAACGCCAAGTATGAAAACTGGGCGAACGGTTTCGGCATTGGTGCGACCTACCGCTTCTGATGTGATTCACGGCGAGCCTGAACCCCTCGCCGCCTGAATCAAAAAAGCCCCGCGCTCTTTACAGAGGCGGGGCTTTTTAGTGGGCGTCGATCAGGGTTGTGAAGCCAGGGCTTTTTCCACGGCGGCGATGAACTCTGGATCGTCAGGCGTGGTGAGGCTGGAGAAGTTGGCGATCACCTTGCCTTTGCGATCGACCACATACTTGTAGAAATTCCACTTCGGCGCATCGCTTTGGGCGGCAAGCACCTGGAACAGATGAATCGCATCATCACCGCGAACCTTCTGCGTCTCGGTCATGGTGAAGGTCACGCCGTAATTCACGTAGCAAACCTTGGCGGTTTCCGCACCATCCTTGGATTCCTGCTTGAAGTCATTGGAAGGCACACCGATCACCTCCAGCCCCTGCCCCTTGTAACGCTGATTCAGCGCCTCCAGGCTTTTGAACTGCGGGGCGAAACCGCAAAAGCTCGCGGTGTTGACCACCACCAGCGGTTTGCCGGCGAAGCGCTGGCACAGGTCGATCGTTTCCTTGGCCCGCAGCTTGGGCAACGAGCCTTGCAAAAGCTCAGGGCACTCGTCGGCCGCTTGAGCCAATCCGGTAAACGCCATGAGTAACGCGGGAACGGCAAACCAGCGCATCAGCATGTCCATGCATCCTTGAAAAGTCGTCTGCATTGAACTTACTCGCCCTCACATCGTGCTAGCAAGCGCCCATGCCCAATTGCATCAACGCCAGCCCGCCCTGATGCCAGCCCCACCACGCCAGGGCCAGCAGCAACAGGCCGCCCGCTGCCACGGCGATTCGTGGCCAGAGGCTGTTCATGTCGCGCTCATCCGGGTTTGCAGGCGCGCCACCGGCCGCTCACGCACCGGCCAATTCAAGGCAGCCGCCAACAGGCTCAAAAGAATCGCTACTTGCCAGATCAAGTCATAACTCCCGGTTCGGTCATACACCACCCCGCCCAACCAGCCACCCAGGAACGATCCGAGCTGGTGGAACAGGAAAACGATCCCACCGAGCATGGACAGATTTCTTACGCCGAACAAGGTCGCCACAGTGCCGTTGGTCAACGGCACCGTCGACAGCCACAGGAAGCCCATGGCCATGCCAAACAGATACGCCGTGGTTGTCGTCACCGGCGCCCACAGAAACAGGACAATCACCACGGCCCGCAGCACGTACAGACCGGTGAGCAAACGCGGCTTGGACATCCGCCCGCCGAGCCAGCCCGCCGTGTAAGTACCGAAGATGTTGAACAACCCGATCAGCGCCAGCACCGTCGTGCCGACCGTGGCGGGCAAATGCTGATCCACCAGATACGCCGGCAAGTGCACACCGATGAACACCACCTGGAAACCGCAGACAAAAAAGCCGAACGACAGCAGCCAGAATCCCGAATGGGAACAGGCTTCGCGCAAGGCTTCGGAGAGGGTCTGCTCGTGACCGAGAACCGGTAATGGCTTGTCCTTGAGCATGCTCACCAGCGGCACGATCAGCGCCACCAGCAGGCCCAGCGCCAGCAATGCCGCCGACCAGCCGAGCCAACCGATCAAACCCAGCGTGCCCGGTACCATCGCGAACTGGCCAAAAGAGCCGGCAGCACTGGCGATGCCCATGCCCATGCTACGTTTCTCCGGGGGTACCACGCGGCCAACCACGCCCAGGATCACCGAAAATGAGGTGCCCGACAGCCCGATACCGATCAATAGGCCCGCGCTCAGCGACAGGGTTACTGCCGAATCGGACAAGCCCATGAACAGCAGGCCCATCGCGTAGAGCACGCCGCCGATAAGCACCACTTTCGCCGCGCCGAAGCGGTCGGCCAACGCGCCGGTAAAGGGCTGCGCCAGGCCCCAGATCAGGTTCTGCAAGGCGATGGCAAAGGCAAACGTCTCACGCCCCCAACCGAACTCGGCACTCATCGGCGCCAGAAACAGCCCGAAGCCGTGTCGCACGCCCAGAGACAACGCAAGGATCAGCGCACTCCCCACTAAAACCCAACCGCAAGTACGCCACATCGATGTCATTCTTATTCTCCGGTAGCGGGTATATACCCGCTTAAGATCGGAAAAACTGGCGTCAGGCCAGTTCGTCCAGCAGCTTCAGCAAAATTTCGCGTTTTTCGGCGCCCAGACGATCAACCAGTCGCTGCTGCGCCGCCTCCCAGGCCGGCAAGGCCGATTTCAGGCGTTCAGCGCCGGCCTCGGTCAACCTGACGATGCGATTACGCATGTCTTCGCCCTCGACCAGCATGACCAGGCCGTCGCCTTCCAATACCCGCAGATTGCGCCCGAGGGTGCTGCGGTCCAGGCCCATGGCTTCCGCCAGGGTGGAAATACTCGGTTCATTCAGACGCTGCAGATTGCACAACAAAGAATACTGGGCAACGTTGATTCCGAAGCCGTCGAGAGCGCCGTCGTAGTGCCTGCTGACGCCACGGGCGGCGCGACGCAGGTTGATGCATAAACATTGAGAGTCGAGCATGGTGCGTGTATATACCCGCGGTTGAATGAATGCAAATTTTTGATACAAAACCCTGTAGGAGCGAGGCTTGCCCGCGAAGAACGATAACTCGGTTTTTCTGTTAGACCGCAGGGCACTCTTCGCGGGCAAGTCGGATCGCCGCACCGCTCACTCCTACAGGAACAGTGCAAGGCCAATCAGTAAAACCACCTCCAGCAATTCCAGCAACGCCCCCGCCGTATCGCCCGTGGTCCCGCCCA
Organism: Pseudomonas sp. IT-P44; assembly: GCF_949768225.1. NCBI lineage: Bacteria > Pseudomonadati > Pseudomonadota > Gammaproteobacteria > Pseudomonadales > Pseudomonadaceae > Pseudomonas > Pseudomonas sp. IT-P44. The sequence goes on from NZ_CATKQM010000036.1 coordinate 22,247, forward strand.
ATCGCCGCAGCATCACCTGCCGCAACCAGACAAACACCAGCGCCGCCAACACCAACGCCACGACACCGCCGAGCCCTGCAATCAGCACACAAGCCAATGCACTGAACGCCAGCACCTGCTTGCCGGCCAGACGCGGCAGATGATCGGCCAGCGCCTGCCCCAAGCCTCCTGCCCGCACATACGGCGTAGTCAGGAACAACCCCAGCAACGCAGCACGGCCAATCAACGGAACGATGATCAGGAAAACGCTGTGCTGCTGCTCAATCAATGCCAGCAACGCCGCGAACTTCAGCAGCAACACCAATACCAGCGTGACCACCGCTATCGGACCGCTGCGCGGGTCCTTCATGATCGTCAGCGTTCGCTCGCGATCGCCAAAACCGCCGAGCCACGCATCAGCGCTATCAGCCAGGCCGTCGAGGTGTAACGCACCGCTGAGCAACACCCAAACCGTCAACAGCAACGCCGCGTGCAGCAACAACGGCGTGCCCGACAACGCCCAGTTCAACGCCCACAAGATCCCGCCGAACAACAGCCCCACCAGCGGATAAAACAGCAGCGAGCGCCCCAGTTCCTGCGGCGCCGGCATGCCCGGCAGACGAATCGGCAGGCTGCTCAGAAATTGCAGGGCGATCCAGAACGGCAACATGATCAGATCGCTTCCTTGAGAATGACGCCGGGTTCGACGCTCAACGAAAACAGCGAACCATGGCCCACTTCAACGTTGAGCAACTGCTCGCGCGGCAATCCCCGCGCCTGCGCCAGCAACAAACGCATGACGCCGCCATGACTGATCAGCAACACACGCTCGCCCGCGCAGGCAGCCTGCAAACGCCCGACCGCGGCCAGTACTCGCGTCGAAAAATCCTCGACCCGCTCACCCTGCGGCGGCGTGAACGAATAGGGATCGGCCCAGAACAAACCCAACGCTTCGGCATCCGTTTCCATCAGCGCCGCTGCGCTCTGCCCTTCCCAGGCACCGAAATGCAGTTCTTGCAGATCTTTTTCCAGCTGCACTGGCAAACCCAGTTGCGCCCCGAGTTCTTCGGCGAACCGCGCACAACGTTGCAATGGCGAACTGACCAGACGATCCCATGGCCCCTGCGCGACCACCGCTGCGCGCATCTGCGCCCAGCCTGTGGCGGTCAGTGCATCGTCGAGGCTGCCGCGCAAACCGCCGCCCAGTTCGGTTTCGCCGTGACGCAACAGGTCCAGGCGCAAGGTCATGCCGGACGGTCCGCCACGGCGGCTTCGGCGAAGGTCGCCATTTGCCCGTGGAGGTCACACGCCAGGCGCAGCAACGGCACGGCCAACGCCGCGCCACTGCCCTCGCCCAAGCGCAGACCGAGGTCCAGCAAGGGTTCGGCGTTCAGGGTTTCCAGCACATGGCGATGACCCGGCTCGGCACCGCGATGCCCGAACAACAGCCACTCGCGGCAATGCGGATTCAAGCGCACCGCTACCAATGCGGCGACGCTGCAAATGAACCCGTCCACCAGCACCGCGACACCTTCCTGGGCACACGCCAGATACGCGCCGACCAGTGCGGCGATTTCAAAACCACCGAGGTTGAACAGGGTTTGCAGTGCATCGCCACGCTGAGCGCTGTGCAAGGCCAAAGCACGTTCGATGACCTGAGCCTTATGACTCACACCCGCCGCGTTGAGGCCGGTGCCCGGCCCGGTCAAGTGCACCACCGGACAATCCAGCAAGGCACAGGCCAACGCACTGGCCGCCGTGGTGTTGCCGATGCCCATCTCGCCGCCGATGAACAACTGCGCGCCCGCCGCAATGGCGCGCTGCACGCTGTCGCGACCGGCCTGCAAGGCGAGTTCACTCTGGGCTTGAGTCATGGCCGGGCCGTCGACAAAATTCGCGGTGCCGGCACCGATGTTCAAATGGCGCACACCCGGCAGGTTCAACGACGGCGTGACCGTGCCGAGGTCGACCACTTCGAGCGACGCGCCGAGCTGGCGCGCCAACACACTGATCGCCGCGCCACCGTTGACGAAGTTGTGCAGCATCTGCCCGGTGACTTCCTGGGGAAACGCCGACACACCTTCGGCGACCACGCCATGGTCGCCGGCAAAAATCGCGATCCACAGCTGATCCAGCTTCGGCTTGACCTGCCCCTGCAATCCCGCCAACTGCACCGCCACCGACTCCAGCCGCCCAAGGGAACCGGCCGGTTTGGTCAGTTGCTGTTGCCGGGCTTCAGCCTGCTCGACGGCTTGGGCATCGATCGGCTTGCACGGGTTCAGCCACCAGGATTGAGTCATAACGCAGTTCCTTTCAGAGTCAGGGGCAGGCCGGCGACGGTCAGGACGACTCGCTGACAGCGCTCGGCCAAAGCTTGATGCAGCCAACCGGCTTCATCGACGTAGCGGCGAGTCAATTCGCCCAGCGGCACGACACCCATTCCGGTCTCGTTGCTGACAAAAATGATTTCACCCGGCAGTTCGGCCAGGCAGTCCAGCAGCGCTTCACGTTCGGCCGTCAGGCGCTCGACGTCGTCGAGCATCAGCAGATTGGTCATCCACAGGGTCAGGCAATCCACCAGCAGGCAACGCTCGGCACGGGCGGTTTCACGCAGGACGCGGGCCAGCTCCACGGGCTCTTCGATCAGCGCCCATTCGGCTGGACGACGGGCGCGGTGGTGGGCGACCCGCTCGCTCATTTCACCGTCCAGCGGTTGGCTGGTGGCGATGTAGGTCACCGGGAGCTGGCTGTCTGCTGCCAGTTTTTCGGCCAGGCGACTTTTGCCGGAACGGGCGCCGCCGAGGATCAGTTGCAGCATGGTTCATTCCTTCAAATAGGCGGTGCGGTCAATGGCCTCTTCGCGGGCAAGCCTCGCTCCTACGGGTTTGCGCGACTCTCGATCTTGTAGGAGCGAGGCTTGCCCGCGAAGGGGCCAGAACAGCCACCTCAAATCCCGCAGAGCTCACGCAACAGTCGGGTATCCAGATGCTTCTCCACCAAATCCGCCAGCCGCTCGATATCTCGCTCACGCAACCCGTGATAATCCACTTCCTGCACATCCTGCAAACCCGCCCAGCGCAACAGCGCACTGCACGCCGCCGGCGATTCAAACAGGCCATGCAGGTAGGTGCCGAAAATCTGCCCGTCGCCACTTTGCGCGCCATCGCAACGGCCATCGTCCAGCTGCACGGCGGCATTTTCCAATGCCGGGCCGGTGGTGACGCCGGCATGAATTTCGTAGCCGCTGACCGGCGCATCTTCCAGCGCCAGACGCCCGCGCACATTGCGCAACTGCTTCTCTTCTTCCAGTTGCGTTTCGAACGCCAACAACCCCAAACCGGCGCTGGAGCCCGGCGCACCTTCAAGGCCCAACGGATCGCGCACCTGCTCGCCGAGCATTTGCAGGCCGCCGCAAATACCCAGGACTTTTCCGCCGTAGCGCAAATGTCGGCTGATGGCGGTTTCCCAGCCGTTGACGCGCAGATACGCAAGGTCGCTGCGCACGCTTTTCGAGCCAGGAAGAATGATCAGGTCGGCGGGCGGAATCGCCTGGCCGGGGCCGATGAATTGCAGGTCGACTTGCGGGTGCAGGCGCAGCGGATCGAAGTCGGTGTGGTTGCTGATGCGCGGCAACACCGGCACCACCACTTTGAGCACTTGATCGGCCTTGTCGGTCTGGCGCTGATCGATGCCGTCCTCGGCTTCCAGGTGCAGGTCCATCACGTACGGCAGAACGCCAATCACCGGTTTGCCGGTGCGTGCTTCCAGCCAGTCGAGGCCCGGTTGCAGCAAGGCAATGTCGCCGCGAAAACGGTTGATGATGAAGCCTTTGATCCGTGCCTGCTCGCTCGGCGACAGCAGTTCGAGGGTGCCTACCAGATGCGCGAACACCCCGCCGCGATTGATGTCGGCGATCAATACAACTGGGCAATCCACTGCCTCGGCGAACCCCATGTTGGCGATGTCGCCGGCGCGCAGATTGATCTCGGCCGGTGAGCCTGCGCCTTCGACCATAACCACTGGATACGCCGCGCTCAGCCGCGCATGGGAGGCCAGCACCGCTTGCATGGCGATGGCTTTGTAGTCGTGATAGGCGACCGCGTTCATGGTCGTGACGGCGCGCCCATGGATGATCACCTGGGCACCGGTGTCGCTGTTGGGTTTGAGCAATACCGGGTTCATGTCGGTGTGCGGTTCGAGGTTGGCAGCCTGAGCCTGCACGGCTTGCGCGCGGCCGATCTCGCCACCGTCAGCAGTCACGGCGCTGTTGAGCGCCATGTTCTGCGGTTTGAACGGCACCACGCGCACCCCCTGCCGCGTGACCCAGCGACACAACGCCGTCACCAGCGTGCTTTTACCGGCGTCCGACGTAGTGCCTTGCACCATCAGCGTAGTCATCGGCTTTCCTTGGCGTAATCTGTAAACGCTTGCGCGAGACGGGTCCAGTCGGCTTCTTCGCCGGGCAGGCCGAAACGCAGGCTGCTGTTGTGGGTGAACAACCGCAGCAGAATGCCGCGTCGGGCCATGAACTCATGCAGCTCTTCGGCGCACTCGGTCACCAGCCATTGAAACAACGCGCAACCGCCCTGAGGTTTGAAGCCGTGTTCTTCAAGCAACAGCGCCAGCCGTTTGCTGGCTTCTTCGGTACGCAGACGTTGTCTGGCGTGGCCTTCGGCATCCTTCAGGCAGGCTTGCCCCAACACGCGGGTCGGCCCGCTGACGGCCCAGGGGCCGACTTGTTCGGCGAGCAACTTGAGCAACTTGCGCTCCGCCAGTACGAAGCCCAAGCGCACCCCGGCCAGACCAAAAAACTTGCCGAAGGAACGCAGCACGATCAAGCCCACCATATGGGCACATGGCGCCAGACTCAGTTGCGGCGTGTTGTCCATGAACGCTTCGTCGACCACCAGCCAGCCGCCGCGCTGCGCCAGCCTGGAATGCCAGTCGAGCAGACGGCTCGGGGTCAGGCTCAAACCCGTCGGATTGTTCGGATTGACCACCACCAGCACATCGAGACTGTCGAGAAAGAAGTCGACTTCCTGCTCCAGCACTTCACGCACGATGTAACCGTTGCGACGCCAGGCTTCGGCGTGCTCGGCGTAACACGGCGACAGCACGCCCACCTTGCCGTCCCGCCGCAAACGCGGCAGCAACTGGATTGCCATTTGCGAACCGGCCACCGGCAACACCTGCGCGGTGCCGTAATAATCACAGGCGGCCTGCTCCAGACCGTCATCGTTTTCCGGTAACCGCGCCCAGGCGCGCAACGGAATGTCCGGGACAGGAAACGGCCAGGGCGCGAGGCCGCTGGACAGGTCAAGCCAATCGGCTTCGGCGATACCGTATTCGAGCGCAGCCTTGCGCAACCGTCCACCGTGTTCAAGCATAGAATTCAGCTCCCACGCAGAGAATCAGCAGCCATAACCATACCCCGCGCTGGACCAATTGCCAGCCACGGTCAATGGAGTCGGCATCCGCCGGCACGCCTTCGCCCAGCTGCGGACGCTGATGCAATTCGCCGTGATAAATCGCCGCCCCGCCCAACTCGACGCCCAGCGCACCGGCTCCCGCAGCCATCACCGGCCCGGCGTTCGGGCTGTCCCAGGTCGGCCCCTGGGTGCGCCAGCATTTCAGTGCAAGTCGGGTTTTGCCCAGCAGCGCGTAGGTCAACGCCACCAGCCGCGCCGGAATGTAGTTGAGTACGTCGTCGATTTTCGCCGCCGCCCAGCCAAACCGTTCGAAGCGTTCGTTGCGATAGCCCCACATCGCATCCAGCGTATTGCTCAATCGGTAGAGCACCACGCCGGGCGCACCGGCCACGGCAAACCAGAACAGCGCAGCAAACACCGCGTCGCTGCCGTTCTCCAACACCGATTCGGTAGCGGCGCGGGCCACTTCGGTTTGATCCAGTTCGCTGGTCTGGCGACTGACCAGATAGCCAACGCGTGTGCGCGCCTCCTCCAGATCATCACTGCGCAGGGCCTTGGCGACCGGCTCGACGTGTTCACCGAGACTGCGCAGGCCGAGGGCGCAATAGAGCGCGAGAATCTCGACGACCCAGCCAACGTAAGGCGCCCAGGAAAACGCCGTGGCCAGCAAGGTCAGCGGCAACACCGCAATCACCCATGCCGTGACGCCGTGGCTGCGCCAGCCGCGCCCGCCACCATTGAAACGTTGCTCGATGCGGTCGGCAAAACGGCCGAACGCCACCAGCGGATGCCAGCGTTTGGGTTCACCCAGCAGCGCATCCAGCGCAACCGCGGCGACACTCAACAACGCCACACTCATTGACTCACTCCCCAATAGTTTTCGTACAGCATTTCACAGAGCGGGCGCGCTTGCGCCCAGCCTTCGAGTACCAACATCGGCGCCGGATAGAATTCCTTGACCGGGCCCAGGCAAAGAACAGCCAAAGGCTTGGCCCCGGCGGGCAAACCCAGCAGGTCGGCCAGGGCTTGCGGCTCGAACAAAGAGACCCAGCCCATGCCGAGTCCTTCGGCACGGGACGCCAGCCACAGGTTCTGGATCGCGCAGGACAACGACGCCATGTCCATTTCCGGCAAGGTGCGACGGCCAAAGATGTGCCGCTCGCGATCGTCCATCAGCGCAGCGACCAGCACCTCGGCGCAGTCGTTGATGCCTTCGACTTTCAACTTCATGAATTCGTCGGTGCGCTCGCCGAGGGCTTCGGCGGTGCGCATGCGCTCCTCTTCCACCAGCAACTGGATCTTGCCGCGCAGGGCCCGGTCACTGATGCGGATGAACCGCCAGGGCTGCATCAAGCCGACGCTTGGCGCCTGGTGCGCGGCGTCGAGCAGACGCCGGAGCAACTCGGGGTCGACAGTGCCGCCGCTGAAGTGGCGCATGTCGCGGCGTTCGGCGATTGCTCGGTAGACCGCTTCGCGTTCGGCCTGACTGAATGCGTTGTCAGTCATGGCCTCTTCGCGAGCAAGCCCGCTCCCACATTTGAGGCTGTACCACCTGAAGAAACGCGGTCCCCTGTGGGAGCGGGCTTGCTCGCGATGGCGGTCTGAAGGTCAGGCGCAAACAACGCGGCAATCGCGGTCGGATTCGACGGAAAATAAAAATGCACATAAGAAGCGGTCATCCGCCCCTCACGATAAACCGCCTCCGCCCCACGCCCGCCATTCGGGCTCAGGCCGCGAGCAATCGGCTCAAGCTCGGTACTGGTCAACGAATGGTGATAGGTGTGCCCGCGCAGCGAACCTTCCGGCAAGTCAACCGCCTGCAACGCCAGTGCCGCCAATCGTTTCTGCATCACCGCATCACCGGTCAGCAAACCAACCAGCTCCGCCCGCGTGCCTTCGACATCGGTCAGCGAATCGAGCAAATACAACATGCCGCCACACTCGGCCAGCAAGGGTTTACCCGCCGCGTGATGAGCGCGGATGGCGTTGAGCATTTGAGTATTCCGAGACAGCGCCACATGGTGCAATTCCGGGTAGCCGCCCGGCAGATAGAGACTGTCAGCCTCCGGCAATTGCGTGTCGCGGATCGGCGAGAAGAATGACAATTCGGCGCCCATGGCCCGGAGCAAATCCAGGCTCGCACCGTAGGTGAAAGCGAACGCCTCATCACGGGCCACGGCGATTCGGACACCGGCCAGCAACGGCTCTGCGGCGATCACTTCTGGAGCGGCGAATTCCACAGGCGGCGGCAGTGTAACGTCGCAGCTGTTGGCCAGCGATTCGGCCGCCGCGTCGAGGCGCAGGTCGAGGTCGTTCAGCTCGCTGGCTTGCACCAGACCAAGATGCCGACTCGGCAGCTCGATCCCGGTTTCCCGGGACAACGCGCCGTACCAGCGCAAACCTTCCGTGAGGCTGCCTTCGAGCAATTGCGCATGGCGCAAGGTGCCCACGCGGTTGGCCAGCACGCCGGCGAACGGCAAGTCCGGCTGATACTTCGCCAGCCCCAGCGCCAGCGCACCAAAGGTCTGCGCCATCGCCGTGCCGTCGATCACCCCGAGCACCGGCACACCGAAGTGCCGCGCCAGATCGGCGCTGGACGGCGTGCCGTCGAACAGGCCCATGACACCTTCGATCAGGATCAGGTCCGCTTCACCGGCGGCTTCCCACAACAGTCGACGACTTTCCTGTTCGCCGACCATCCACATGTCCAGTTGATACACCGGTGCACCGCTGGCGCGCTCGAGAATCATCGGGTCGAGAAAGTCCGGGCCGCATTTGAACACGCGCACCTTGCGTCCCTGATTGCGGTGCAAACGGGCCAGCGCGGCGGTGACGGTGGTCTTGCCCTGACCGGAGGCCGGCGCGGCAATCAAGACCGCCGGGCAATGACGTGGTTGATTCACAGCTCGACGCCTTTTTGCGCTTTGATCCCGGCCTGGAAGGCGTGCTTGATGACACCCATTTCAGTGACGGTGTCGGCCAGCTCGATCATTTCCGGCTTGGCGCCGCGACCCGTGACGACCACGTGTTGCATCGGCGGACGCGCCTGCAAGTCGCTGAGCACCTGATCGAGGTCGAGGTAGCCGTGCTTGAGAGCGATGTTCAGTTCATCGAGCACCACCAGGCCGATTGACGGATCGCGCAACAGTTCGCGGGACACTTCCCACGCGGCTTCGGCGGCGGCGATGTCACGCTGGCGGTCCTGGGTTTCCCAGGTAAAGCCCTCGCCCATCACATGAAAACGCACCTGCTCCGGGAAGCGTCGGAAGAACAACTCTTCGCCCGTGCTGCTGCGCCCCTTGATGAACTGCACCACGCCACACTGCATGCCGTGACCCATCGAGCGGGCGAGCATGCCGAAGGCCGAGCTGCTTTTGCCCTTGCCATTGCCGGTCAGCACCAGCAGCAGGCCGCATTCATTCGGGGAATTGGCGATGCGTTCGTCGATCACGGCTTTTTTGCGCAGCATGCGCGCCAGATGGCGTTCGTCACGATCGGGAGTATCAGTCATGGGGGAGCTCTCCGTTGAGGCTGGATAACGGCGGGCAGGCACAAGAATAGACGGCAAGAAGCCTGGCATCGCCCACCGTGATGCCGCTGAATGGATCAGGCCGGTCTCCGGGCTCATGAGCGGCGTTTCGCCTGACTGCGCGCCTTCCCATATCGACATTCGACACAGTGGCTCAAGGCGCAGCCTTCACTCATTTACCGTTGCGGGGGCAGCGCCGGGATCGTGGTTGTTCATGAGTTGAACGAGCGCACACACCGGCTTCCCTGTTTCACTCTGTCGACCGACGCCACAGAGCACCTGAAACAAGCCGCGAAGGTTAGAGGGTTGGGGGTGGAGCGTCAATTAAAGCCGGGAGACCGCCGGGCGAATAACTGCCGTCGATCAATAAAATGACGCCAATCTTGTGCCACACTCCAAGCAGTGATATCAAAGCGCCACAACCTGACAACACAATAACAAGGGTGAGCCACATGCAAGGCATGACCATCAGCAATCCGAAGCTGGAATTCCTGCGCCCGGTGCTGGAGCGCTGGTTTGACTGTATCGACCGCTACAACGCGGTGCGCGGCGATAACGACACGCCTTACTGGTACGACGAAAAAGCCAACCTCGGCTTGCTCTCGGCTGCCGCGTGGATGGCGGAAATGGTCACGCTGCAGAACACACCCACCCGCAAACAAAACGAGGAAGGCGAACGCAACGCCCGAGCCGACCTGTTCATCGCCAGCAGCGAAGAACGCGCCTACCTCCAGGCCACCCAGCGCTGGCCACGGGTCAACAGCTTGAACCTGACGCAGGCCCTGGCCGATATCACCAGCGACGCCAAGCGCATTAGCTACGCCAGCGACCTGAAACTCGGCTGCCTGTTCGTCGCCCCGCAAAAGGCCCAACACGGCGCCACGCCGGAAGAACTCCAGGACATGGTCGACGACCTGCAAAAGGAACACAGCTGCGCGGTTGCCTGGTATTTCCCCTACGCCTACCGCAAGTTGCGCAACGAAGCGGGCAACTATCACCCCGGCATCGCCGTACTGTTCAAGGAAGCCCGCGGCTGACCGGTTGAACCATCGCGGGCTTGCACTTCTCTATTGATCAGGTCACTGCATTTATAGGGAAGATCAGCATGCACAAGCCCCGGCTCGTTCTCGTCATCGCCCTCACAGGAGGTCTCGCTGCCTGCAGCGAGACCTCCACCCTGCAAGTCTCCGACGGCACCGGCCCGTCCCCTCGACTGCCAGAACCGAACAAGACCCTGATCCCGACAGTGAACATCGCCCCGGCAATCGGCTGGCCGAACGGCGCGAAACCCACGGCGGCAGCGGGTACGCAAGTGGCGGCATTTGCTGAAAACCTCGATCACCCGCGTTGGCTCTACGTGCTGCCGAACGGTGACGTGCTTGTCGCCGAAACCAATGCGCCGCCCAAACCCGATGATGGCAAAGGCGTTAGAGGCTGGGTCATGAAGAAAGTCATGGGCCGCGCCGGTGCCGGCGTGCCGAGCCCGAACCGCATCACATTGCTGCGCGACAAAGACCACGACGGCATCGCCGAAACTCGCACGGTGTTTCTGGAAAACCTTAATTCGCCCTTCGGCATGACCCTGGTCGGCAATGACCTGTATGTCGCCGACACGGACCGCTTGCTGCGATTTCATTACGAGGACGGCGCCACGACCATCAAGTCGCCGCCGATCAAAGTGGTTGATCTGCCGGGCGGCACGCTGAATCACCACTGGACCAAAAACGTGATCGCCAGCAAGGACGGCAGCAAGCTGTACGTCACGGTGGGTTCCAACAGCAACGTCGCCGAAAACGGCATGGATCAGGAAGAAGGTCGCGCGGCGATCTGGGAAGTGGATCGCGCCACCGGCAAGCATCGGATTTTCGCCTCGGGCCTGCGCAATCCCAACGGCATGGCCTGGGAACCGCGGAGCGGCGCGTTGTGGACGGCGGTCAACGAGCGGGATGAAATCGGCAGCGACCTGGTGCCGGACTACATCACCTCGGTCAAGGACGGCGGGTTCTATGGCTGGCCTTACAGCTACTACGGCCAGCACGTCGACATTCGCGTCGAGCCGCAAAACCCGGACCTGGTGGCCAAGGCCATTGCTCCGGACTACGCGGTCGGCCCGCATACCGCCTCACTAGGCCTGACGTTCGCTGAAGGCAACAGGCTGCCAGTGCAATTCAAGGAAGGCGCGTTCATTGGCCAGCATGGTTCATGGAACCGCAAGCCGCACAGTGGTTACAAAGTGATTTTCGTGCCGTTCAGTGCCGGCAAACCGAACGGAAGCCCGGTTGATGTGCTCACGGGCTTCCTCAATGACGAGGAAAAAGCCATGGGCCGGCCGGTGGGTGTGGTGATTGATCAGCAGGGTGATTTGCTGGTGGCGGATGATGTGGGGAATAAGGTGTGGCGGGTGTCGATAGCGAAGTAATCCCGCCATCTGTAGGAGCGAGGCTTGCCCGCGAAGGCCTTTTGCCTGACACACCGCTTTCGCGGGCAAGCCTCGCTCCTACAGTTTGCGGCACAAAGTTAGACCATCGCCCAGCGGCAACAACGACAGATCCACACGCGAGTCATCCTTCAAGGCGCGATTGAGCGCCTGGATAGCACGGGTGTCTGCGCTTTCGGGATTCGGCTCAAGCACCCGCCCGCTCCACAGGGTGTTATCGAACACCGCCAGACCACCGATGCGCAGCAGACGCAACGCGTGCTCCAGGTAGGCCGGATAGTTGGCCTTGTCGGCATCAACGAAAATCAAATCGAATTGCCCTGGCTGATCCAGCCGAGCCAGGGTTTCCAGCGCGGGCGCCAGGCGCAGGTCAATTCGTTCGGCAACGCCCGCTTCCTTCCAGTAACGGAGCGCCGTGGCGTTGTAGTCGCCGGGGATATCACAGCAAATCAGCGAACCGTCATCCGGCAATGCCGCCGCCATGCACAACGCGCTGTAACCGGTGAAGGTGCCGACTTCCAGCAAACGCCTCGCGCCGGTGAGTTTCACCAACAATGCGAGGAACTGCCCCTGCTCCGGCGCCACCTGCCAGCGCGCCATCGGCAGCGCCTGGGTTTCATCGCGCAAACGCTTGAGCAGCGGCGTTTCCCTAAGGGAAACGTCGAGCAGGTATTGATACAGGGAATCGTCGAGATTGAGTGTGCGGGCGGTCATGACGACCTCTGCGAACTAGGGGTTACGCGCCAGATGCTCGGGTTGCAGAACACGCTTGGCGCTCAGGTAAGCTTTCTGCCAATACGCTTTGGACAAGCTGTCGAGCTTCACCGTGCCGCCAGTGGCTGGCGCATGGACGAAACGGCCTTCGCCAACGTAGATCCCGGCATGGCTGACCTGGGAGCCGCCATTGGTGGCGAAGAAAACCAGGTCGCCGGTTTGCAGGCCTTCCTTGCCGACATTGGCTGCCTGCATGCTGATCATCTCGCGCGTGGTGCGTGGCAGGGATATGCCCGTCACGTCACGGTAGACATAACCGATCAGGCCACTGCAATCGAACCCGGAATCTGGCGTATTGCCGCCCCAGCGATAAGGCGTGCCCACGAGGCCCAAGGCGCGAAACAACACGTCTTCCGCCTCAGGCGAAAAGGGTTGCGCGGAGCCGAAGACAATGGGGGCGCGAACCACCGGCGCAGGTGGCGGTGTGCGGCTGGCGCAGGCACTGAGTAGCGCTGCGAAGAACATGAGTGCGAGGCGGGCCGACATCGTCATAAGCAGAACATCCTGATCTGGCTGCGGCTTTTTCCACCGCAAAGGCAGAAAAGAAAACCGCCTGCGCAGGACGCAGGCGGTTTGCCATCAATAATAGATCAGGATTCTAGCGGGTACGCGGCAAACTTCAAGTAAGACTTTAAGTTCGCCTTACAAACTGTCCGCCTACTCTGTTGCAGAGAGGCCGTTGCCGCCACTGATGTGGCGACAGGCTGGACAATTACTTGCGTGCCGTGACCACGGTCGGGGCCATCGCGAGTGCGCGCTTGGCTTCGATGAAGGTTTTGCTCCAATAGCTGTCGCCCAGGCTATCGACCCGGACACCACCGCTTTTGCGGCTGCTGGAGTGGATGAACTGGTTGTCACCCAGGTAGATCCCGGCGTGACTGACACGACCGCGGCGACCATTGGTGGCGAAGAACAGCAGATCGCCCGGCTTGAGCGCGCTACGGGAAACCAGTGGCGCGTCAACGTTGATCATTTCGCGAGTGGAGCGCGGCAGGTTCATGCCGGCCTCTTCACGGAACAGATAACCGATGAAGCCGCTGCAATCGAAGCCAGCCTCGGAGGTGCCGCCGAAACGGTAACGGGTACCGATCAGGGACATGCCACGCTCGAGGATGCTGTCGGCCAGAACCGGAAGCTGGTAGGACTTGCCGTCGGCGAAGTCTGCCAGTTCTTTATCGGTGGCCAGTTCTTCCTGGAAAAGAACGGAAGAAGATTGCGCGGTAACTGAATTTTTAACCTGCTGTTGTTGCTCTTGCTGGGACACTGGAGAGTGAGCAGCGCAACCGAACAACAGGGTGACGAGTGCGAGAGGCACGAGGGGTGCGAAGCGATTTAGCATGGGCACGACCGTGGCTGATAGTTGTAAAGAAGCCGAGACTATGCCCGCTATCAACCTCATTTGCAAATTCAATCGAACTTTATGTGACTTCTTGGTTTCGCGTTTACATCTAAGCGCTTAAGCCCCATTTAGACGCTCGCGCAGCCTGCCCCGTGCAGGAAAGCGGATTTTGTGGCGCCTGAAATATGCCGCAACCCGTGAAAAACCTGGGCCTTACCAACCCAACGTTTCTTTCAGGAACGGAATCGTCAGCTTGCGCTGAGCTTGAAGGGAGGCCTGATCGAGACGCTCAAGCAGCTCGAACAGCGCGCTCATGCTGCGAGTACCGCGAGTCAAAATAAAATGCCCGACTTCGTCGGTCAGGTGCAGGCCGCGACGGGATGCACGCAGTTGCAAGGCACGCAATTTGTCTTCGTCGGACAGCGGACGCATCTGGAAGATCAGCGCCAGGGTCAGGCGGGATTTCAGGTCCGCCAGCTTTACCGGCAATTCGCGCGGCGAGGTCGATGCCGCAATCAGCAAACGCCGACCGCTGTCACGCAGGCGATTGAACAGATGGAACAACGCCTCTTCCCAATCCGCGCGCCCGGCAACCGCTTGCAAGTCGTCGAGGCAGACCAGTTCGTATTGTTCGAGGTTGTCGAGGATTTCGATACCGCGATCCAGCAGCTCGGCCAACGGCAAGTACACCGCCGGCTCCCCCAACTGCTCAAAGCGCAGACAGGCCGCCTGCAGCAGATGCGTACGCCCTACCCCGTCCTTGCCCCAGAGATAAATCAGGCTTTCGGTCCAGCCGGCGTCGGCTTCGCAAAGCCGCTCGACATAGCCGAGTGCAGCGGCATTGGCGCCTGGGTAGTAATTGATAAAGGTAGCGTCATCACGCAGACGCACACCTAGGGGCAGCTGAATCGGTTTCATGCTGACTGAACAGTTCCAAAGGAACCGTTAGTGGCCTCTGTGTAAAGTTTGCGAAGTTTATACCCGTGACGCTGACCGCACAATGCGACAGACCATAAGCAAAATCAAAGGTTTGCGTTATCGCACCGGTTTTATGACAGTTTCTTTGGCGGCGCATGTGACAGCCACGCAAGGGATACGGGCCAGCCTGGTACTGAACCAGGCCGCCCGCGACGGGCCATCAGCGAACCTTACAGCTCAGGTTCATCGACGCCACTGTAGATATCAGAATCTTTATACAAATCATGCACATGGCGCACCAGCACCATGATCACCGCCGCCACCGGGAGCGCCAGCAGCACGCCGGTAAAACCGAACAGTTCACCGCCGGCCAGAATCGCAAAGATCACCGCCACCGGATGCAGGCCGATCCGGTCACCCACCAGCAACGGCGTCAGCACCATGCCTTCCAGCGCCTGGCCAACCATGAACACCGCAACGATGCCAATCATCGGGTACAGGTCGCCACCAAACTGGAACAGGCCGGCAATCAACGCCGCGCCAATCCCGATGACAAACCCCATGTACGGCACAATCGCCGCCAGACCGGCGATCATCCCGATCAGCAACCCCAGCTCGAGCCCTACCAGCATCAGGCCCGCCGAATAGATCACACCCAGCGCCACCATGACCAGCAATTGCCCGCGTACGAACGCCCCCAGCACCTCATGGCATTCGCCGGCCAGAATCACGACGCGCTCTTCACGAGCGCGGGGTAACAGGCTGCGGATCTTGGCCATCATCACGTCCCAGTCCCGCAGCAGGTAAAAGCTCACCACCGGGATCAGCACCAGATTGGCCAGCCAACCGATCAACGCAAGGCCGGAAGCGGTCGCCTGACTCAACACCATGCCGACAATGTCGGTGGTCTGGCCCATGTGTTCGCTGATTGCCGCCTTGAGTTTGTCGAATTTCCAGAAACCATCCGATAACCCGAACTTCGATTGCGCCCACGGCAATGCAGTGTGCTGCAACCAGTCGAGCATCTGTGGCGCCAGCTCATACAAGCGAAACAACTGCTTGGCGAGCATCGGCACCAGCACCAGCAACAACGTGGTGAAAATCAAAGAGAACAACGCAAACACCGCCACCACGCCCCAGGTCCGCGAGAGCCCGGCCTTTTCCAGGCGATCCACCAGCGGGTCGAACAAGTAGGCCAACAACAGCGCCACCAGGAACGGCGTCAGAATCGGATGCAACAGCCAGATAAACGCGCAGAGCAGAACCACTCCACCCAACCAGAACCAACGCCGCGTATCGGCCATGTACCACTCCATATGCATCTATATAAAGAAAGAAAACCTTACCAACGGAAACGCAGTTGCGGCACCGGTGCAGGCGCTGGCGCAACAGCGGGCGCCGAACCCTGGACCACCGGCTGGACAGGCGCCGTCGGAGCCGGTGCCTCACCCGCCGGGACCTCCTGCAACTTCGCCAGCGACAACTGCGAGCGCAACTGCTCGGCGCTGCCATTGACCCGGTAGAGAATACGGTTACCGTCAACACTTTGCAGACGCGCGCCGAACGGCTCAAGCAAACGCCCCAGCGTTGCGTAGTGCTCCAGATTCATGCCCTGCACTTCCAGCAATTGCTCACCCGAAGTACCTGGCTTGACCACAAACCGTGGCGCCAGACGCTGACTGACCGCCAGCAGCACCGCGTCAGCCACAGCGGCCTGATCCGCGCCCTGCACGCTGCCCGCCTCCTTCTGATCGCCCAGCCACAAATGCCATTTGGCCTGCCACTGACCGCCCTCTTCCCGGGCATGCACCGCCAGCAAGGCATCGGCGTTGTAACGCTCCGATGCACCGCGCAGTGGCGCTGCATCCGTACCTTCCAGATTCGGTGCAGTGGCGACCAATTGTTCACTCAAGTCCGCCAATGGCAGACGCAGCGGCAGACCACGATGCTGTGCGGCACGACGCAGCGGCGCAGCAGCGGCCTGACCATCACCGACCAGGCTCGAACCTTCTGCGGAGTCATTCAACCACCAACCGAGGATCGACGGCCGGTTTGCCCCCCACAGCGACAGCCCGGCACGGCGCAACGCCTGCTCGGTGGAGGCCGGGTCGAAATCGACTTTCAGCACTTCCGGCGGGCCGGCGTCGAAGCCGTACTGACTGATGATCTGCTGCGGGTCCTTGCGGACGGCCGCCAGCCCCGGACTTTGCGCCGCCTTGGGATCGCCGGTCAGGCGCAACACCAGCGTGTCGAGCGCACGCTGGGTGGCTTGATCGCGCTCTTCAGGCGCCTGACTGGTGACTGGCTCGCGCACCTGATAAAGGCCTTTTACGGTTTCAGCATGACTCGCCAGGCTGACCAGGGACAAACAACCCACAAACAATGATCTGAAAAAACGCATGGAGGATTCCTGACGACAAGAGCGGCTGGAACTGACCGCATGAAGACAATCGAGCAAGGCTGTGACCATCGCCCGACGCAAAACATTCACACGTCCCGGTTAAGTTTTTCGCACTGCCATAACGATAGACGGTTAATCGCGATACCTTATACAGCCAAGCGGGAGACGACCAACACGGGCAATTACGGTTTTTTTGTATCGATATGCCCCTGCTGTCGGCCTGAGGATGGCCGCTGCCCCTCAAGCCTGATAAAATCGCGCGCCTTCGCAGACCGGCAACAGCCGGGCAGTGTCGGAATAGCGCGCATGGCACTCGCCTTCGTCTGTTCCGACAGTCCCACTGGACCCGGTCGTTACCCCTGAATCCCCCCTAAAGGCCTGGATCATGAGCAAGCAACCCTCCCTGAGCTACAAGGACGCCGGTGTAGACATCGACGCCGGTGAAGCATTGGTCGAACGCATCAAGAGCGTCGCCAAGCGCACTGCGCGCCCGGAAGTCATGGGCGGCCTGGGCGGTTTCGGCGCCCTCTGCGAAATCCCGGCCGGCTACAAGCAGCCTGTGCTGGTTTCCGGCACTGACGGCGTCGGCACCAAGCTGCGCCTGGCGCTGAACCTGAACAAACACGACAGCATCGGCATCGACCTGGTGGCCATGTGCGTGAACGACCTGGTGGTCTGCGGCGCCGAGCCGTTGTTCTTCCTCGACTACTACGCCACCGGCAAACTCAACGTCGAAACCGCGACCCAGGTCGTGACCGGTATCGGCGCAGGCTGCGAACTGTCCGGCTGCTCCCTGGTCGGCGGCGAAACCGCTGAAATGCCTGGCATGTACGAAGGCGAAGACTACGACCTGGCCGGTTTCTGCGTCGGCGTCGTGGAAAAATCCGAAATCATCGACGGTTCGAAAGTCGCTGCCGGCGATGCCCTGCTCGCCCTGCCGTCTTCCGGCCCGCACTCCAACGGCTACTCGCTGATCCGCAAGATCATCGAAGTGTCGGGTGCCGACATCGAAAACATCCAGCTCGACGGCAAACCGCTGACCGACCTGCTGATGGCCCCGACCCGCATCTACGTGAAGCCGCTGTTGAAGCTGATCAAGGAAACCGGCGCGGTCAAAGCCATGGCCCACATCACCGGTGGCGGCCTGCTGGACAACATCCCGCGCGTACTGCCAAAAGGCGCTCAAGCGGTGGTTGACGTGGCGAGCTGGAACCGCCCTGCCGTGTTCGACTGGCTGCAAGAGAAAGGCAACGTCGACGAAAACGAAATGCACCGCGTACTGAACTGCGGCGTCGGCATGGTGATCTGCGTGGCTCAAGAGCACGTTGAAACCGCGCTGAACGTACTGCGTGAAGCTGGCGAGCAGCCTTGGGTCATCGGTCAGATCGCCACCGCTGCCGAAGGCGCGGCCCAGGTTGAACTGAAGAACCTCAAGGCACACTGATGCAAGAGCGGATGTCCGTCACCTGTGATGTGGTGGTGCTGTTGTCCGGCACCGGCAGTAACTTGCAGGCCTTGATCGACAGCACGCGGACCGGCGACAGCCCGGTCCGCATCGCTGCGGTGATTTCCAACCGCGCCGACGCCTACGGCCTGCAACGCGCCAGGGACGCGGGTATCGACACCCGTTCCCTGGATCACAAGGCTTTCGAAGGCCGCGAAGCCTTCGATGCCGCGCTGATCGAACTGATCGACGCTTTCAATCCCAAACTCGTGGTCCTGGCCGGTTTCATGCGCATCCTCAGCGCTGACTTCGTGCGTCACTACGCGGGTCGCCTGCTTAACATCCACCCCTCGCTGCTGCCCAAATACAAAGGGTTACACACTCATCAGCGCGCGCTGGAGGCCGGCGATACTGAACACGGCTGTTCCGTGCACTTTGTCACCGAGGAACTCGATGGCGGACCACTGGTCGTACAGGCAGTAATACCGGTAGAGTTGCACGATTCGCCGCAGAGTCTGGCGCAGCGAGTTCATACCCAGGAACACCTGATCTACCCGATGGCCGTACGCTGGTTTGCAGAAGGTCGCTTATCACTCGGTGAACAAGGTGCTTTACTGGATGGCAAGTTACTCGCGGCCAGTGGCCACTTGATTCGAACCTAGGAGATTTTATGCGTCGCGCCCTGCTCTTCGCTTGCGCTCTGCTTGCCCTGCCTTTCGCGCAGGCTGCGGAACTTCAACCCTTCTCCGCCAGCTACACCGCCGACTGGAAGCAGCTGCCCATGAGCGGCACCGCCGAGCGCAGCCTGACCAAGGAAGCCAACGGCGTCTGGAAGCTCAGCTTCAAGGCATCGATGATGATTGCCAGCCTGACCGAAGAAAGCACCCTGACCCTGGACAAGGACACCCTGCTGCCACAGTCCTACCACTTTGAGCGCGGTGGCCTGGGCAAAGCCAAGAAGGCTGACCTGGATTTCGACTGGACCACCAAAATGGTCACCGGCACTGATCGCGGCGACGCGGTCAAGATCCCGCTCAACCGCGGCATGGTCGACAAATCCACTTACCAGTTGGCCCTGCAGCATGACGTGGCCGCCGGCAAGAAAAGCATGAGCTATCAGGTGGTCGATGATGGTGAAGTCGATACTTATGACTTCCGCGTGCTGGGTTCGGAAAAAGTCGACACCAAGGCTGGCCAGATCGACGCGATCAAGGTCGAGCGCGTGCGCGACCCGACACAAAGCAAGCGCATCACCGTGCTGTGGTTCGCCAAGGATTGGGATTACCTGCTGGTTCGCCTGCAACAGGTCGAAACCGACGGCAAGGAGTACAACATCATGCTCCTGGATGGCAAGGTCAACGGCAAGGCTGTCAAAGGCAGCTGATCCATAGCGATACGAAAAAGCCCCGCAATTGCGGGGCTTTTTTTAACATAGAAGGAAGGTTAACCAGGCACCTCAGGTGGTCAGCCCGTAAAGCCAGGACGATCTACCACCAGAATCATGCACAGCCGTTACCCAACGACCGCTGGACTGGACAACGCAATCAACAGGATGTCCGGGGTGATACATGAAGCCCGACCATCCAAAATCGGTGTCGATTGCTCCGCTGGGTAAGAATCGAGAGCACACGAGCTCAGCTCCTCCAGACTCACCAATGACAAGCAATTTACCATCATCTTGCTCGCTAATTGAGTGCCATCTGCCAAGCAACCGCTGAGTTATTACTGGCTGCCCACCATTAAAACCCTGCTCTAGTTTGCCGTTCTTATCCAAGCCCACCAGCAATGCCCCGATACCCGCATTTTGAGCGCTGCCACCCACGCAACGGATGCGGTCATCCCGCAGAACCAACAGGTCGATAAAGGCAAACTCTGTACCCTGCGCCGCAAAAAACCAAAACCCCTGGTCTGCGAAAGTGATATCCAAGGTGCCACCAGCTGTAAACCCTGCTACAAAGCTTTGGCCTGTCATATACCCCACAACAATGATTCGCCCACTGTTCTGGACCAAGACCCTTCGCGAGAACATAAAAGCTGCAGAAGAGGGAATTTCAGCTTTACCGGCGACGCCAAACGTCAGATCCAGCTCTCCATCGGCCAACAGCCTGACCAGCACCGAAATATACTTGCCGCCTACCGAATAATGGCAGGTCACAATTATCTTGCCGTCCGGTTGCAAGCATCCATGGAAACCATTCAAGAGAGTGTGCGAGTCAGGATACAAGCTGTGTATTTTTCGCCCGAAGACAAGATCCGGACTTCCACTGGAATTAACGCGAGTCAGGGCCAGCCGTGATTTACCCCCTTGGTCGGAGTTACCAATCAACAGGATTTTCCTGTCAGGTTGTAGCAATGCCTCTCCCAGGATAGAAGAACCCGCATCTTCAAAACGCCATTTCAGCACTCCTCCGGTGCCAAAGGTTTGGTCCAACACACCGTTTTTACTCACGCGGCATAGAAAGAAGTCGCCGCGCGTTGGCGTTGGCGCTGTCATCGCCAGCGTCATCGACTCGCCTTCTTCCAAGAGTGACACCACTTTGCCTGTGCCCGCCGGTGCCTGAAATTTTCCGCCTGTGGCAAAAGAAGGGTCGAGCTCACCGCTCGCCGCCACGCCGGGTGTATCGTTATGCGTCACCATTGCTTCTCTCCTTGAACTTGAAAAAGGGAACATCTTGCCTTGGGCAAGAGCGTGCATAACACCCATTGAGCTCCGCCCCATGCAGAAAGGACTGCGTTCAGTCGAGTCGATTCAAACACGCGGAACGTAGCCAGGCTACTGTCATAAATGACAGCTACCCCCCACCCCTGGAAAGCAAGTAGGACGCATCTCAGGAGGAATGCTCTATACCTTCAAGGTCTTTTTTGATCGAATGACTATTCCTACTGCCGAGGTTCCCCATGACAGTCACCGTCAATACCGTTTCCGCCGAAGGCTTCCGCCACAGCGTACAAATCGATGACCACGAACTCTTCGCCGATGTGCCGGCATCGTCCGGTGGCGAAGGCTCGGCGCCTGAGCCACACGACTACTTCGATGCAGCGCTGGGCGCATGCAAGGCCCTGACCCTGAAGCTCTACGCGAAGAAGAAAGGCATCCCGCTGACCGGTGTTGGCGTAGAGGTCAAGCGCGACAACAGCCAGGAGCAAAAAGGCAAATACGCCCTGCACGTCAAACTGACCCTCAAGGGCGTGCTCACCGACGCCCAGCGCGACGAACTGCATCGCGTGGCCGACCGCTGCCCAGTGCACAAGCTGATGACCACCAGCGAAGTCAGCATCGAAACCCACCTCTCCGAAGGCGCGTTCAGCCAATAGCGGCAAGGCTTGGGCAAGCGGGTTATGCTCCACGCGTCACCCGCTCAGCCTGGAATGCACCATGAACACTCCGCTCGTGATTCGCCCCCGCGCCGAAGATGTCGAAGGCCAACCGATTCTTCGCCCGTTGCCGTCAGCCAAATGCCGCAGCGTCGGGCCTTTTGTGTTTTTCGACCACATGCTGGAAACCCGTTATCCAGCGGGCAAAGGCATGAACATCCGTCAGCACCCGCACATCGGCCTGTCGACCCTTACCTACTTGTTCGAAGGAAAAATCCAGCACAAGGACAGCCTTGGTTCCGATCAGGTGGTAGAGGCCGGCGACGTCAGCTGGATGACCGCTGGCAGTGCCATTGCCCATGTCGAGCGCACGCCCGAAGCCCTGAAGGCCAGCGGTTTCACGATGCACGGCTTGCAGATCTGGCTGGCATCGCCCAAGGATCATGAGCAAGGCCCGGGCCACTACAGCCATCACCCGGCAGCCACGTTGCCGGTCAGCGATAACCTTGGCGTAAAGATCCGGATGATCGCCGGGTCAGGCTTTTGCCTGGAATCGCCAGTGCCGGTGCTTTCTCCTACGCTGTACGCGGAATTGAACCTGCAAACAGCAACCACGCTGCTGATTCCCACCGAGCACGAAGAGCGGGCGTTGTATGTGTTGAGTGGTGAGGCACAGCTCGATGGCGAGCCGATAGAGCCGTACTCGCTAGTGGTGCTGCCTGCCGGGGAAGAAATGACGCTGTTCGCCGAGAGCGACTGTCATGCGGTGTTGTTCGGCGGCGCGCCGCTGGATGGACCGCGACGGATCAACTGGAATTTTGTGGCGAGCGATCCGGCGGCTATCGACGAAGCGCGGCGACGCTGGGCGGCCGGGGATTGGCCGACGGTGCCGGGGGAAAGCGAGCGTATTGAGCTGCCTTGAGATTTGTGGCGTTATTGCCGCCGCCATCGCGAGCAGGCTCACTCCTACAGTAGACCGAGCCGCAATCACTGTTCCCACATTGGAATGC
>NZ_CATKQM010000037.1:0-43598 GCF_949768225.1 Pseudomonas sp. IT-P44
TATGGCGAGCCTTAGCGAGGCACCGAACGAAAGGGGCAAGAGCGCTTGGTTACTTGGCGCTTCTCCAAGTGACTCGCCGTAAGGGCGAAACCAATAGCCGCCATAACCGCAGCAACGGATATGCCCCCCAATCGCAACAGAACCCCGAGATCAACCCGGCAACCAAGCCTCAGCCCAATAATTCAGATTACTACCCTGCAACATATAGTCACGCAGCACTTCCTCGCGCAACGCATCACCCATGCGGTAACTCGCATCCGGGTCAGCCAGGTGCATACGAATTGCCTCAAGCCATTCCTCGGTACTGTTACTCACCACCTTGGTACACGGCAGATAACCGCGATAAGCCTCAGTATCCGTACAGATCACCGGATAACCGCACGCGCCATATTCCAGCAGTCGCAAGTTGCTCTTGCAGTCGTTGAAGATGTGAAACTCCAACGGCGCCAAAGCCAGATCAAGGTTCAGGCTCGCCAGTTTGGCGGGGTAAGCCTGCAAGCCAACGGCGGGATGGAACTCATGCACGAAAGGCTTGAGTGCCGGCGGGCACATGCCGAAGAACACCCATTCCACTTCATCCGCCAGCAGTCGAACGACATCGGCAATGATCGCCAGATCCCCATCGTGACTGGTGCCTCCGCCCCAACCGACCCTCGGCTTGCGCGACGTACGTCGCTGGCTGCTCAGACCGGTCCACAGATACGGAGCGAGCATGTTCGGCACCACGCGAATATCGTCATGCATGCCTTTGAGGGTATCGGCCAGCGGTTGGGTCGACACCACCACCCGGTCGCACAACCCGACTGCACGCCGCACGATTTGCTCAACGCCAACCATGGCCTTGCGCACGTGAGCGTTTTTCTTCGGAACGTCGATGACATAGTCATCGAGCTCGAAGATCCGGAAAGCCCTGGAGCTGTTTTTGACCCGCTCCACTTCATTCACCGCGCCCTCACTGTAGCGCCCTTGCAAGATGATGACGTCCGGCGACTGGCGCTCCAGCTCAATGTCCGAAGGCGTATGGTAAGAAAGATTACCGAGCACTTGACCCGCAGCTTCCAGCTCCAGAAACGGCTGGGTGACACGGTAATGGCCTACGGCGGTCTCGTTGATCGGGATCGCCAGCACCCGTGGCAGCATGTGACGGGCGAACGGATTCCAGTCGCTCTTGTAACCCGGTTCAAGGCTGAAATTATTGGTGCTCAGACTCAGGTTGACGTTGTACGCAGGATCTCTTGCGATGATCGGCAGCCAGCGCTGATAAAACCGCTTCTGCTCAGCCAGCAGATCTGACACCACCGGCCCGCTCTCCGCCTCGGCAGCCACGTGGACCGATTCGGCATACGGCGTCCAGACCACCAGATAGCCCTTCTGCTTCACACGCAGACAGAAATCAGGGCCGCCGAGTCTTTGGGAAAAGGCCTGCTCGTCAAACCCCTGAAGCTCATCGAACACCTGCTTGCGGACCAGCAGGCACTCGGTTCTCACAGCACTCAAATTCTGCACCGCCTGCTGGCGCTGCATATACCCTGGAGCGGTCATCACCTCCCCGCGCCAAGGTACGCCGACAGGGCCGCGCATCCCCAGCACCAGGGCCGAACCTTCGATACGCCCCTGAGGGCTGACCATTCGGCCACCGACGACGCCCACCTCCGGACGCAAGCCGTGATTCAGCAGCTCCCCAAGCCAGTCACGATTGACGATCAGGCTGTCCGGGCTGAGCAACACCACATACTCGCCACGTGCCTGAGCAACGGCGAAGTTCTGCGCCGCTGCCGGGTTATCGGGGTAATCGCAATGCAGCACGCGCAGTTTTTCACCGCCCATTTGCGACATGGCGGCCAGCCAGTCACGCGCCTCGATCGAGGTGCTTGCGTTGTCGACGATCAACAATTCGTAGTGAGCATAGGCCGTGTGCTCCAGCACACTTTCGATACAACGCTCAAGCCGACCGAGCTGATCCTGGGCCACTACCACAATGGACACCAGCGGCTGAACGCCATGCTGGTAGTCAATTCGATTGATGAGCGGCACGTTGCCCGGCCGCACCTCGTGTGCCGCACCGATACGATCAAGGTGCGCAGAGAGTACGCGGGAGTTCTGCTCGATAACCTGCGGCAGAGCGAGCCATTGCGCCAGGCCGAACGAGGATTCGACCAGCACTTGGGCGACATGCTCCACGACATGCGGGCCGTGGTTTTCGACAAGGCGCCAGACCAGGTCATGAGGGCTGAGCTCAGCGAAATCCGGGGTGAAACCACCCGCGGCTACAAAGCCTTGACGCTGGATGGCCAGTGTCCGCCCGACATAGGGATAACTGCGCAGCAGGTCCAGATTGAAATCGGGCTTGAGGATCGGCTCGACCGACACGTCATTGCGCAAGCCGCCTTCATCGGTATAGATACACAGCGCGTCGGCACTCTCGACCATCCGCTCGGCCAAAAGCAGCAAGGCCAGTTCATTCAGGCGATCACCGGCCCGCAGCAGATAGAACCAGTCCGCACTGTCGGCCTGCATCAAGCCATTGAGTTGCTCAAGCCCGTCGCTTTGCAAGGCCACACGAATCACGTTGCCCGCAAGGGCACTGGTGCGATTTTCACCCGAGAGCACCAACACCCTTTCGGCGCCATAGACCTGCCGTTCGATGCTCTCCAGTGTGACACCCAGTGCCGCATCGTCAGCGTCGGCATCCATCACCACCGGCACAATTCGCGGCTGCCATGCCCACGAGGCAAGGCGCGCAGGTAACAGGCGCTGCTGGGCCGGGTTCAGGGTGCGACACGCCAGCCATTGCTGGTACACATCAGCAAAGCAGTCACAGTTTTCACCCACCCGCGAACGGAGCAACGTCGAGGTAAAGCCCAGGGAACGACCCAGCGCCATTTCTTCCCAGTCATACGGCTCACCAAGGGCGGCGCTGGCCAGATCGATAAAGCGAACATGCCCCGGCGCAGGTGCCGGCTCGCCGCTGCGCACCGACAGCATTTGGGTCAGCCAGCCGAGCTCGACCACCACGGCCTGCTCGACCTCCAGTTGATTGCTCAGGCGCGCCGGGTGCAAGCGTTCGAAGCTGAGCACCTGTGCGATAACCGCCAGATTGCCACGACGTAACAGGCAGACAAACAAGGCGAAATCGAGACGAGCGACAAACCCTTCGCCGACCTGGGTCAACGCGGGCAAATACTCCAGCACCTGATGAGTGCGCATCAGCGCGCCACTCAAATTGCTGAGAAAGTTCAGGGCCGAGCTTTCCAGCACATCCAGCAGGTCTTCACCCTTGAACAGCGTATCCCCCGAGACAAAGCTGGAGTTCTCCAGGCGCTCGGGAAGCAGAAGGTAATCGCCGTCGCAATACTGACGCAGGGCAATCACCAGATTCACATCGTCATGATCAATGAAACCCTGCACCTGGCGGGCAATGCTCTCAGGCAGCAGTTGATCGTCATCACAGAGAAGCTTGAGGTACTCCCCGGTTGCCTGCTCGGCGCAGGCCATCAGATTCCCCTTGAACCCCAGGCGTTGTTCATTGCGCACATAACGCAATGTCACGGTTGGCGGCACTGTGCAGGCCTGGACCAGCTCATGGATTTCGTCGCTGTCGCTGTCGTCACACACGATCACTTCAAGCGACGCGTAGGTCTGGTTCAGCGCACTTTGCAGCGCTGCCTTAAAGTACAGCGGGTTGTAGGCGGGAATGGCGATGCTGACAAGAGGAGCTGGTTTCACGGCAGGGGAACTCGCGAGCGGTGGGCGCTCACTCTGGAACGAGTGGAGCAGCCCTGAACCGCTGAAAAATGACGGTTTGCACTCGGGTGTATTGAACCTTCGCGCCTATGGCGCGAAGGCCTTGACTCAGACTTTGTTGAACAACCCCAACTGAGCGATTTTGCTGAACGCCAGTTGCGAGGCTTGCAGCATGGTTTGCTGCAAGGTCAGGCGGGTCATCACCGTGGCCGGGTCCGAATCACGGATCGCGCCCTGGGTCTGCGTGTTGGCCAGCACCAGGCTCTGGTTGATATCGGTCTGAGTCGTCAGCGACGCACCGCGACCACCCACGGAGCTGAGGCCCGAGGTCAACTGGTCAATGCCGCTGGTCAGGTTACCGATACCGGAACCAATGGCCGCGTTGAGTGCTTGAATGGCCTGCGGATTGTTGTTGGTCGGCGTCGACAGCGCGGTTTTCAGCTGGGCGACCGTGTCCAGAACGTTCTGCGTCTGGTGAGTGTTGACCGTGACGGAGAACTGGTCACCAGCCTGCATCGAAGGTGCGCCGCTCAGCGTAAAGTCGACACCCGACGCGGTGGCGACGTTGCCCGCCAGAACACCGCTGGAAACCGGCTTGCTGCTCGCGGTCAGAGGCGCGGCATACAAGTCGAAAGCCGTGGCGCTGGTGAACTTGAGAACGGCCCCGCCTTCCGGAAAGCTGGCGTGGTAGGCGGCACTGTTGGAGATGCTCGTATTGGTGACGACATCGCTGGACAGGTTGCCTGGGGCACGGGTCGCATTGAAGCTGTCTGGCTTGGCCGCCAGGGTGAAGCTGTAGGCATTGGGGGCCGGAGGCGCCGGGAACACGGTCGCCGGAACGTCGCCAGTCTTCATGTTGATGTTCAACTTCAGGTCAACGCCACGGAAGTTGATTGTCTGTGTGGCGGCACCACCGGAGGAGCTGAACACGCCATTGCCAGAAGCTTCGGCCGTGACGTCATTACCCAGCGAATCGCGGATTTCCAGCTGCGTAGGGCTGAGGAAATTCACGGTGTAGGGCTCGCCGCCACGGAATTTGGCGTTGTAGGTCACGTCCGAATTCACCTGACCATTGGACAGCACCACACGACCGCCATCGATGGCCGGCGTCGGCGTGGTCATGGTGGACTGTGTGCGACTGGTGTTGATGGCTTGCTGGAACACAGCCCAACCGGTGCTGTTGGTGGCCATCGACTGGGTATCGCCAATCGGCAGGTCCAGTGTGACCTGATCACCGTTATAGCTGTAGGTGCCGTCGGTATTACGCGAGAACGGAACGGTATCGCCCTTGGAGCCGGAGAAAATGTATTTGCCGTTTTCGTCCTTGGTGTTCATCAGGCTCAACAGCTGTTCTTCGATCTGGCTGAGCTCCGAAGCGTTGGCCTGGCGATCGGAATCGGTATAACCGGCGTTGCCGGCACCCAGGGCCAGTTCCTTGGCGCGTTGCAGCACGTTGCCGATACTGGTCATGACGGCTTCGGTCTGGCCAAGCGTGGCTTTGATCGTCGTCATGTTGTTGTTGAACTGATCGAGCATCGAAGCCTGCTGGCCCAATTGCAGCAGGCGCGAGGCGCCGACCGGATCATCGGCGGCGGTGTTGACGCGAACCAGGCTGCTCGCCTCTTCGCTGCTCTTGACCACGTTGGCGAAGTTCTTCGAATAGTTGGCAGCCGAGGACTCGTAAAACTGGGCGGTAGAAATGCGCATGGGCTACGACTCCTTAAAGACTGTTGATCAGTGTGCTGAAGATTTCCTGCGCAGCCTTGATGATCTGCGAAGACGCGGTGTAGTACTGCTGATACTTGACCAGGTTGCCGGTTTCCTCATCGAGGTCGACACCCGAGAGCGAGTCGCGCGCGCCCTTGGCATTCGCCAGGATGGCTTCGGTCGCCGCGCTGTCGAGCTTGCCCTGTGCAGCCTTGGAACCCACGCCCTCGACCAGTTTGCCGTAGGCGTCGTTCAGGGAAATGCCTTTGCTGGCCGAACCGGTGTCCACGGTCTTCGCGGTCTGCAAGCCAGCCAGTGCGGTGCCGTTACGGTTGTCCAGGCTGCCCGGCTGAGTGAGCGAGACGTTGATCGCCGCGCCGCTGCTTGGGGCACCGGCGATGGTCATGCTGAAGGCCGCGGCGTACTGAGTCGCGGGCGGAGCCGGGATCGGTGCACCCGCGGCATCCGTGAGCGGAATGCTCAGGTTCAGGGTATTGGTCTCACCTGGCTTGATGGTACCGCCGCTGATCAGCGCACCCTTGGCATCCAGGAACTGGTAGGTCTGGCTGGTGCCATCGGCGGACACCGCACCAAATACCACCTTGGTCGGCGTGGAGTTTTTCAGGCCGTTCTGCATCGCGGTGGTGGTCGCCGCGTCGTAGATGTCGAACTTGGTGGTCAGGGTCGGTTGACCGCTGGCCGGGATCGTCAGGGTGCCGCTGCCACTGCCGCTCGCTGCAATCGCCGCGCCCAGCGGTGCCGCGATGGCCAGACGCTTGGAGTCGGTCATCTCGGTCTTGATGTTCGCCGCAGCATCGCGGGTCGGGGTGATCCTGAAGGTGTCGCCCGCCGTGGCAGAAGCCGCGTTGAACTTCATCTCGACGCCGTCGATGACCGGTGCCGTTGCCGGCGCTACCGTGCTGAAGGAGCCCATCGGCGTGTTGTCCGGCAGGCGCTGAACGGTGTAATCGGTCGCGGTGGTGAACGTGACCTTGTAATCGTTGATGGTCAGCTTGCCAGTGTCCTTGATGCTCACATCAAAGTTACCGGTGCCCACGTTGTTCAGGCTGGCGACGCTGCGTTCAGAGACCAGCTTGGCCGAGTTGATGTTGTTGAACAGGTTCGAACCGAAGGCGCCGTTCTTGTCGATGCCCTGGGCCTGAAGGCTGTTCATCTGGTCGGCGACGACCAGGGCCACACGACCCAATTCGTTCATGGCCGGGTCCAGCACGGTGCTGCGATAACGCAGCAACCCGCCGATTTCGCCGCCGGTCATGATCGCGGTGATATCAATGGTGCTCGAACCGCGATTGAGTTGCAGCGACAAGCGGCCCGGATCGTCTTTGCCCGGTACCACTTCAAGTTTGTTGACCGTATTACCCATGACCAGCGGCTGACCGCTGCCCAGGTAAATGTCGAGATTGCCTTCACGCTCCACCACCTGCGCACCGGTGAAGGTCGCCAGCTGGCGCACGGTTTCGTTACGGGCGTCGAGCAGCTCGTTCGGCATGCCGCCGGAACTGGAAACCTCGGAGATCTTCTGGTTCAACTGCGCCACGGTAGCGGCCAGCTTGTTGACCTGATCCGCCATGTTCGTCAGGTTGCCGTTGATATTGGCATTCTGCTGGGTCAACTGCGCGGAGACCGAGTTGAAACGGTTGCTCAAGGCCTGGGCATCGCTGAGCAGCAACTGGCGGGACGCGTCGTCACCCGGCTTGGCGTTGACGTTCTGCACCGAGGCAAAAAACTTGGTCAGTGCGCCGTTCAGGCCGGTGCTGGTGTCGGAGAGCAATTTGTCCAGCGGCGTGACCTGATTCAGGTAGGCGGCCGAATCGCTGTTGAGCGAGGTGGTGGTCTGCAACTGCGCATCGAGGTAGCTGTTGTACACGCGACGCACATCGGCCAGGGTCGTGCCGGTGCCGATGTAGACATTGCCGAACTGCTGCGAGGCCTTGGTGCCCTGCACTGTTTGCTGGCGCGAGTACCCGGCGGTGTCGACGTTGGCAATGTTGTTGCCGGTGGTCATCAACGAGGATTGGCCAGCGGCCAGACCCGACATCCCGATATTGAGCAAACTCATGGTTCGACCTTAATCCTTGTGCCTATAAAGGCGTGGTGGAAACGCCCGCCGCAGCGTAGTTCTGGTAACTCGTCATCTGCTTGGCTATCTGCGAAATCTTGCTCGCGTAGTCCGGGTCGGTTGCGTAACCGGCCTTTTGCAACTCGCGTACAAACTGTTCTGGGTTATCGGCCGACTTCACGACATCTTGATAGCGATTGTTGGTTTGCAACAAAGTCACAAGGTCATGGAAGCTGTCCTTGTAAGAGCCATAGGAACGGAACTCGGCCGTCTCCTTGACCATCGCGCCATTTCGGAATTCGCTGGTGATCGCCCGCGCCGAATCACCCTTCCAGCTGCTGCTGGCCTTGATGCCGAACAGGTTGTGGCTGCTGCTGCCATCCTGTGCGCGCATGACCGATTTGCCCCAGCCGGTTTCCAGTGCCGCTTGAGCCACCAGGTAACGCGGATCGACGCCGATGCGCTCGGCGGCTTCCTTGGCCATCGGCAACATGGTGTTGACGAACTGATCGGCAGAACTGAAGGCTTTTTTCGCCGGTGCCAACGGTATCTGAGCGATGGCACGACCATGAATCTGCAAGCCGGCGTTCGCTGATGCTTGCGCAGTCGCCAGCCAGTCACCGTTGAACAAAGGCCCCGAACCGGTCGGCGTGGTGCGCTCTGCCAATCGAGTGTTATTGAGCGGCGCGGCGGCCGTCGTCGCCGAAGGCACCAGGCCCGCCAGCAAGCGGTCAGCCAGTTTCGGTGGCAACGCCAGGCGCCGCTGATTGATCAGCGCCATGTCGTTGCGATGTGCGCCCTCGCCTGCCGCCTGTGGAGCGCTGATCGAGCGCGAAGCCCACAACGGACGCTGGCCATTGACTCGCGACAGCGGCCCATTGGTCGCGACCGTGCCCGCCGCCACCGGCGTCTGCACCGCTGCTTTTGCCGCTTCCTGCTTGGCCGCCGACAGCGTTGCCGCTTCGCCCGGCGCCAATGGTTTGTTCTTCGACATCTGGCGCATCAGCACGTCCGCCAGACCAATACCACCGCCCTCGCGGGACATGGAAACGGCCAACTGCTGGTCGTACATTTCCTGGTACTGCTTGGCCGCCGGCGTGTTGAGCGGGTTGCCCTCGGCCAGCGTGTCGGTCGCCTTGCGCATGGACTTGAGCATTTCACCGAGGAACAGCGACTCGAATTCCTGCGCCACCTTGCGCAGGTTTTCGTCACTGTTCTTGTCGCCGACCTTGAGCTGATTCAGACGATTGAGGTCCGAATAGGACCCCGAATCGGCACTGCTGACCAGACCACTCTTGTGCATATCCATGGTCGCCGGCCTCAGATCACGATCAGGTCGGCTTGCAACGCGCCGGCCTGCTTCAGTGCTTCAAGGATTGCCATCAAGTCGCCTGGCGCCGCGCCGACCTGGTTCACCGCACGCACGATCTCGTCGAGGGTGGTGCCCGGGCCGAACTTGAACATCGGCTTGGCTTCCTGCTGGGCGTTGACCCGCGAGCGCGGCACAACAGCAGTCTGACCATTGGACAGAGGGCCGGGCTGGCTGACGATCGGGTCTTCGGTAATGGTCACGGTCAGGCTGCCGTGAGTCACGGCGGCCGGGGACACCTTGACGTTCTGGCCGATCACGATGGTGCCGGTGCGGGAGTTGATGATGACTTTCGCCACCGCCTGACCCGGATCGACTTCAAGGTTCTCGATGATCGACAGATAGTCGACGCGCTGGCCCGGATCCAGTGGCGCACTGACGCGAATCGAACCGCCGTCGATGGCCTGGGCAACGCCAGGGCCGAGCATGTCGTTGATCTTGTCGACGATGCGCTTGGCGGTGGTGAAGTCGGAACGGTTGAGGTTCAACGTCAGACTGTTGCCCTGGTTGAAACCGCTCGGCACCGAACGCTCGACCGACGCACCACCGGGGATGCGACCGGCCGACGGAACGTTGACGGTGATCTTCGAACCGTCACGACCTTCAGCATCAAAACCGCCGACGACCAGGTTGCCCTGGGCGACCGCGTAAACGTTGCCGTCGATACCCTTGAGCGGCGTCAGCAGCAAGGTGCCGCCACGCAGGCTCTTGGAGTTACCGATGGAGGACACGGTAATGTCCACCTGCTGACCCGGTTTGGCGAAGGCCGGCAAGTCGGCACTGATCGATACCGCCGCGACGTTTTTCAACTGCACGTTGCCCGAACCGGGCGGCACCTTGATGCCGAACTGCGAGAGCATGTTGTTGAAGGTTTGCAGGGTGAACGGCGTCTGCGTCGTCTGGTCGCCGGTACCGTTGAGCCCGACCACCAGGCCGTAGCCGATCAATTGGTTGGAACGTACGCCGGAAATACTGGCGATATCCTTCAGCCGCTCGGCCTGAGCACCAAAGGCTGCGGACATCAGGAACGCAGCCACCATCAGGTGTTTGAAATTCAACGTGACCACCTAGAAAGGGAACAGCGGGCTGAGGAAGAAACGGTCGAACCAGCCTGGCTGACTCGCATCGGCAAACGAACCGGTGCCCGAATAGGTGATGCGTGCATCGGCGATGCGCGTTGACGAAACCGTGTTGTCGGTCGCGATGTCATCGGCCCGGACCAGGCCCGCGATCCGTACCAGTTCATCACCGGTATTGAGGGTCATCCACTTCTCGCCGCGCACGGCAATGATGCCGTTGGGCAAGACGTCGGCGACGGTCACGGTGATCGAACCGGTCAGGCTGTTGCCCTGCCCGGCCTTGCTGTCGCCCTTGGTCGCGCGGTCGCCGCTGTAACTCGCATTCAGTGTCAGATCATTCTCATTGAATGGGTTGTTAGTGTTGGGCACCACACCGAACAACGACGTCAGGCCAATGCCGGCCTTGCTGTTCTTGGCCACTTGCGAGTTGGCGTTTTTACTGGCCTGGGTTTTTTCGTTCAGGGTGATGGTGATGATGTCACCGACCCGGAACGCCTTGCGGTCGCTGTACAGGTTCTGTTCGAAACCGGCCTGGTAGATCGAGCCGTTGTTCGCGGCAGCCGGCAATGGCGTACGCGGCAACACCGGGGCGTAGTAAGGGTCATTGGGCTTGGGCGTCGGACCGACGCAACCCGCCAGCGCGACGACGCCACTCAGTGCCAGGACAGATACAAAGCGATTCATGACCCTACCTCACGGTGTTGCAGGCGGCCTCATGACCGCCTCATAGACTTGATTACAGATTCTGCGTTACGAACGAGAGCATCTGGTCGGCGGTGGAGATCACCTTGGAGTTCATCTCGTAGGCGCGCTGAGTGGTGATCATGTTGACCATCTCTTCAACGGTGCTGACGTTGGAAGTTTCCAGGGTGTTCTGCAGCGTGGTACCGAAACCGGCCAGGCCTGGCGTGCCGACTTGCGGCGCGCCGCTGGCAGCGGTTTCCAGGAACAGGTTGTTACCCACGGCTTGCAGGCCGGCCGGGTTGATGAAGTCGGCGGTTTGCAGGTTGCCGATCACCTGGGATGCCGGGTTGCCGGCAATGGTGATGGACACGGTGCCGTCGCGACCGACCGTGAAGGTCTGCGCGTCGTTCGGAATGACAATGGCCGGCTCGAGGGCGAAGCCGTTGGCGTTCACGATCTGGCCGTTGGAGTCGAGGTGGAACGTACCGTCACGGGTGTAGGACGTGGTGCCGTCCGGTTGCAGGATCTGGAAGAAACCGCGACCGTCGATGGCCATGTCCAACGGCTGCTCGGTGGTTTGCAGGCTACCGGCGTTGAAGTTTTTCTGGGTGCCGACAATGCGCACACCGGTACCCAATTGCAGACCCGACGGCAGTTCGCTGTCCTGGGTCGACTGGGCGCCTGGCTGGCGTTTGATCTGGTACAGCAGGTCCTGGAACTCGGCGCGGTCACGTTTGAAACCCGTGGTCGACACGTTCGCCAGGTTGTTGGAAATGGTGGTCAGGTTGGTGTCCTGGGCGGACAGACCTGTTTTGGCAACCCATAGAGCCGGAAGCATTCGATTCTCCTCGTGCGCCTGTTTTACGGCGCGACGTTCTGATAATTAGCTGATCTGCAAGACCCGAGCCATGGCCTGGTCATCGTCTTTGGCGGTGTTCATCATCTTGATGTGCAGTTCGAACTGCTTGGCCAGCGCCAGTACCGAAGTCATCTCTTCCACGGCATTGACGTTGCTCGACTCCAGGAACCCGGACACCAGTTTGACGTTGGCATCGGCTTGCGCCGGCTTGCCATCCTTGGTGTGGATCGAACCGTCCAGGCCTTTGGTCATGTTCTTGAAATCCGGGTTGACCAGCTTGATGCGGTCGACTTCAGCCATCACGCGAGGGCCTTCGCCCATCGCACGAATGCTGACGGTGCCGTCTTCACCCACTTCGATTTGCTGCTCGGGCGGCACGGAAATCGGCCCGCCATTACCCATCACCGGCATGCCGTTGCCGGCCCGCAACACGCCCAGAGCGTCAACGTTCAGACTGCCGGTGCGCACGTAGCTTTCACCGCCGTCGGGGTTCTGCACTGCGATCCAGCCGTTGCCCTGCACCGCGACGTCGAGGTCGCGACCGGTTTGTACCAGAGAGCCCGCGGAGAAGTCGGTGGCCGGACGTTCGGACATCGCAAACGCACGCGCCGGAAAGCTGTCACCGAATACCGGCATCGAACGCGCCTGCTCCAGGTCTTTCTGGAAGCCGTTGGTGGAGATGTTCGCCAGGTTGTTCGCATGAGCCTTCTGCGCCAGTGCATTCTGGCTGGCGCCGGTCATTGCCACATAAAGGTACTTGTCCACACTCTTTCCTCTGCATGCCGGACGTTTGCCGCCCACCGCTGTACTGCTGAGCGATAAGCAATTTGCAGACCAACTTTTTTCTGGCGGCGCAGAGCCCGGCAAACAAAGGACTTTGGGCGCTCAGGGGGAAATGGGGGAATGTGTCAAAGACGAAAAACCGGCGGTGTTATGCCGGTAAGTGGCAACGCATGATCCAAAGGTTGCCCGTGCCGGCCCCTTCGCGAGCAAGCCCGCTCCCACATTTGACCGCGTTTCTTCAGGAGAAACTCGCACGAGTGTGGGAGCGGGCTTGCTCGCGAAGAGGCCGGCACAAACACAGCAAACGTCAGCTAGGACTCAGTCTTGCCGACTTCATACTCACGCAACTTGTTGGCAATGGTGGTATGCGAAACCCCTAACCGCTTGCCCAGTTGCCGACTGCTCGGATGCTCCGAATACAAACGCTCCAGCACCGCTTTTTCAAAACGCCCGACAATCTCATCCAGCCCGCCTTCAAGCGAAAAATCGCCAAGCGGCTGACGCACGCCATAATCCGGCAGGCGAATATGTTCAGCCTTGACCGTCCCGCCCTCGCACAACGAAACCGCCTGGAACAGCACGTTTTCCAACTGCCGGACGTTGCCCGGCCAATGGTAGTGACTGAGCCGCTCCATGGCCGCCGGCGCCAGTTTCGGCAGAGGACAACCGATCTGCCGACTGGCCTGATCAAGGAAGTGCTCCACCAGCGGCGTCAAACCATCCAGGCATTCGCGCAGTGGCGGGATATGCAGCGAAAGCACGTTCAAACGGTGATACAAATCCTGGCGAAACTCGCCACGAGCGCACAATTCCGACAGGTCGACCTGCGTGGCACAGATCACTCGCACATCGAGGTAAACCTCTTCATCACTGCCTACACGACGGAAGCATCCGTCCTGCAGGAATCTGAGTAATTTCACCTGCAGGCGCGGGCTCATTTCACCCACGCCATCGAGAAACAGCGTACCGCCCGCTGTCAGCTCCAACAGCCCGAGCTTGCCTTCGGCACGGGCGCCTTCAAACGCACCGGGGCCGTAGCCGAACAGTTCAGTCTCGGCCATGGACTCCGGCAGGCCGGCGCAATTGAGCGCCATCAGCGGCGACTGCCCCCGGGGGCTCGCCAGGTGGCAGGCGCGTGCCAGCAATTCCTTGCCGGTGCCGGTTTCGCCTTCTATCAATAGCGGCGCATCCAGCGGTGCCATGCGCCGGGCTTCACGCACCACCGCCGCCATCACTTTCGAGCTTTGGAAGATGCTGTCGAACCCGCGCAGTTCCTGTTTGCGCACGTTGTAAATGCGCTCCCCTACCCGGTCGGCACGGTGCAGCGTCAGCACCGCGCCAGCCATGGCCTCGCTGTCGTCATGCTCCGATTGCAGCGGCGCGATGTCGGCCAGAAACACGTCGCCCTTGACCTTGACTCGCAGCCCGTTGATCCGCGACTTGTTGGCGCGCACCAGTTCCGGCAAATCGAAATCCTCGGCGTAACGCGACAAGGGAATCCCCGGCACCTCATCGACACGCACGCCGAGCAACTGCGCCGCCGCGCGGTTAGCCGCAACAATCGAGCCGCCCATGTCGATCGACAACACCGGAAATTCCAGGGCACCGAGCAAAGCATTGAGTTCCATGTGCCGACGCTCGCTCGGCATGAGGCCTACACGCTTGACGCCAAAGACCCCGGCAATCGACTCGAATTTCGGACGCAACGCCTGGAACTGAATATTGATCAGGTTCGGGCAATGCAGGTAGATCGCGTTGCCATGCTCGCCACCCACTTCACCGCGAGCGACGTTGATCCCGTACTCGACCAGTAAATTGAGAATGTCGCGCAGGATGCCGATGCGGTTCTGGCAGTGGACTTTGATACGCATAAAAAGGCCCGAAATAAAACGGTGAATGAGGTTTATGCCCGGCATCAACCTGTGGGAGCGGGCTTGCTCCGGGCGGCGTTCCGACGAAAGCGGTGAGTCAGGCAATATTAATGGTGACTGACCCACCGCTTTCGCGAGCAAGCCCGCTCCCACAGGGTATTTTTCTGTTGGTGCGCTCAGATAGTCGTCAAGATTATGTGACACCTGTGAGCCATTTCAAACCCGAAAAACTCATGCGCAGCGCCACAGCAACCAATCCGTAACGAAAAGTTTACGAAAACCAACGAATTTTCCTACATGCGACGGCTTACACGTGCTGCAACATCGCAATTCCTGAGGTATTTCTAAGTCCATAGCAGGACATAACAAGAACGAAATCCCCTAGCAGGAGAGCAGCATGAAGCAGACGCAGTACGTGGCTCGCGAGCCCGATGCGCAAGGTTTTATCGACTACCCCGCCGAAGAACACGCGGTGTGGAACACGCTGATCACTCGCCAACTGAAAGTGATCGAAGGGCGTGCGTGCCAGGAATACCTGGACGGTATCGAAAAACTCGGTCTGCCCCACGACCGCATTCCGCAACTCGGCGAAATCAACAAAGTCCTCGGTGAAACCACCGGCTGGCAGGTTGCCCGAGTACCCGCACTGATTCCTTTCCAGACCTTCTTTGAATTACTGGCCAACAAGCAGTTTCCGGTGGCGACGTTTATTCGTACCCGCGAAGAGCTGGATTACCTGCAAGAGCCGGACATTTTCCACGAGATCTTTGGTCACTGCCCGCTGCTGACCAACCCTTGGTTCGCCGAATTCACCCACACCTACGGCAAACTCGGCCTGAAGGCTTCCAAGGAAGAACGCGTGTACCTGGCGCGCCTGTACTGGATGACCATCGAGTTCGGCCTGGTCGATACCCCCCAAGGCCAGCGCATTTACGGCGGCGGCATTCTTTCCTCGCCGAAAGAAACCGTTTACAGCCTGTCGAACGAACCTGAGCATCAGGCCTTCGACCCACTGGAATGCATGCGCACGCCTTACCGCATCGACATCCTGCAACCGCTGTATTTCGTCCTGCCGAACCTCAAGCGCCTGTTCGACCTCGCCCACGAAGACATCATGGGCATGGTCAAGCAAGGCATGCAGCTGGGCTTGCACGCACCGAAATTTCCGCCAAAAGCCGCGTGATCCGCAGCTTTTAGAATCAAGTGAGCCTGTCAGGAATCGACGCTTTGGTTTAGCGTGGTTGCACTGACGGCCGATTTCCAATCATTCGAATTCAGGAACACATCATGTCCACATTGAACCAAGCCCATTGCGAAGCCTGCCGCGCCGACGCTCCTCAGGTCAGCGACGAAGAGCTGCCGGTACTGATCAAGCAAATCCCGGACTGGAACATCGAAGTCCGCGACAGCGTCATGCAGCTGGAAAAGGTTTTCCTGTTCAAGAACTTCAAGCACGCGCTGGCGTTCACCAACGCAGTCGGGGAAATCTCCGAGGCTGAAGGTCACCACCCGGGCCTGCTGACCGAATGGGGCAAAGTCACCGTGACCTGGTGGAGCCACTCCATCAAAGGCCTGCACCGCAACGATTTCATCATGGCCGCGCGCACTGACGAAGTGGCCAAGGACGCCGAGGGCCGCAAATAATGCATTTCGACGCCATAGGTCGAGTACCCGGCGACCCGATTCTCGGCCTGATGGAGGCCTATGCGCAGGACCCCAACCCGCGCAAATTCGACCTTGGCGTGGGCGTCTATAAAGACGCCTTTGGCCTGACGCCGATTCCCCAGGCCGTGAAGATTGCCGAGCAGCGCCTGGTGGATCGCCAGAGCACCAAGACCTACATCGGCGGTCACGGCGAACCGGCGTTCGGCAAAGCCATCAACGAGTTGGTGCTCGGCGCCAATTCTGAGTTGATCGCCGAACAACGGGCCGGCGTCACCCAGACACCGGGCGGCACCGGTGCGTTGCGCTTGAGCGCGGACTTCATCGCCCAGTGCCTGCCGGGCCGTGGCGTGTGGCTGAGCAACCCGACCTGGCCGATTCACGAAACCATTTTCGCCACGGCCGGGGTCAAGGTTAATCACTACCCTTATGTCGGCAGCGACAACCGCCTCGATGTTGAAGCGATGCTGGCAGCACTCAACGAAGCCCCTGAGGGCGATGTGGTTTTGCTGCACGCTTGCTGCCACAACCCGACCGGTTTCGATCTGTCCCATGACGACTGGCGCCGGGTACTGGAAGTGGTGCGCAGCCGCAATCTGGTGCCGCTGATCGACTTCGCCTATCAGGGTTTCGGCGACGGGCTGGAGCAGGATGCATGGTCGACCCGGTTGTTCGCTGCCGAACTGCCGGAAGTGTTGATCACCAGCTCCTGCTCGAAGAACTTCGGCCTGTATCGCGACCGTACGGGTGCGCTGATTGTCTGCGCGAAGACGGCTGACAAACTGGTGGATATCCGCAGCCAACTGGCCAACATCGCCCGCAACTTGTGGTCGACTCCACCGGATCACGGCGCCGCCGTCGTGGCAACGATCCTCGGCGATCCGGAGCTGAAAAGCCTCTGGACCGACGAAGTGGAAGCCATGCGTTTGCGTATCGCCCAACTGCGCAGCGGTCTGGTCGAGGCGCTGGAGCCCCATGGTTTGCGCGAGCGCTTTGCGCACATTGGTGTGCAACGCGGCATGTTTTCCTACACCGGATTGACGCCTGACCAGGTTAAACAGCTGCGTGATCATCACAGCGTTTACATGGTCGGTACCGGCCGGGCGAACGTGGCGGGGATTGATGCGACGCGTCTTGATCTGCTGGCCGAAGCCATCGCCAAAGTCTGCAAATAATCTCAAGAACTCTGTAGTTCCCTTGTGGGAGCGAGCCTGCTCGCGATAGCGGTGTATCAGTCGACATAGACGTTGACTGACACTCCGCTATCGCGAGCAGGCTCGCTCCCACATTTGTTTTGCGGCGCGCCCTCTTCCACACCTGTCTAGACAAGCCCATCCGTCGTAACAATTGGATATAAAAGTCTGATTGTCATTTCTCCTGCTGTATCCTGCCCAGGCTTTGTAAAAGCGCGGATCTACCAGATCTATCAACAGACTTTGCGAGGAGCGCGAAACATGCACGAGATCCCTAATCTCCCCTTCCCAAGCCTGCACGAAACTGAGCAGACACCCACGCAGCAAGCCGGCGCCCAACAGCCCGAGCCGAAAGAAGCCACTGAACGCCGCCAGGCCGACAGCGAAGACTGAAACACCCGCAATGCCAGACCGTGTGGAAAGCGCTAACATGCGCTTTCCACACCGCCTGAACCCTTGAGTTGCACACCATGACCGATGACTTTAGCGAGACCCAGGCCAGCGTTCTGATCGGCACCGCCGAGAAGATGATCGAGATCTGGAATCGCCTCTCCCCCGAGAAACAAGCGGCACTGCTCGCCCGTTTCGGCAGCGAAGAAAATGCCCTGGCCGCCCTGGTCACGACACAACTGGTCGCCCCCGCCAAACCCTGATTCGCCCCCCACCCGGCAAATAGTTTTACTTTTCCACGCCCGCGGCCTCTCACGCCGCTATCATAAGCAGCCTATCTATCCTGCTTTCCCGTGGACCTTTACCCATGTCTGAAAACCAGCGCCCCCTGGCGGTCACGCTGCAAGTCGTTTCCATCGTCCTGTTCACTTTTATTGGCTACCTCAACATCGGTATTCCCCTGGCCGTATTGCCCGGCTACGTCCACAGCGATCTGGGTTTCGGTGCCGTAGTCGCCGGCCTGGTGATCAGCGTGCAATACCTGGCCACCCTGCTCAGCCGTCCATACGCCGGGAAAATCATTGATAACAAGGGCAGCAAACTGGCGGTCATGTATGGCCTCGCCGGTTGCGGTCTGAGCGGCGTATTCATGCTGATTTCGGCCTGGACCCAAAGCCTGCCGATGCTGAGCCTGATCAGCCTGTTGATCGGCCGTCTGGTGCTCGGCAGCGCGGAAAGCCTGGTGGGCTCGGGCTCGATCGGCTGGGGCATCGGCCGGGTCGGCGCGGCGAACACCGCCAAAGTGATCTCGTGGAACGGCATCGCCAGTTATGGCGCACTCGCCGTCGGCGCACCGCTTGGCGTGTTGCTGGTCAGTCAGTTGGGCTTGTGGAGCATGGGCGTGAGCATCGTGTTGCTGGCCGTGCTGGGCCTGGCGCTGGCCTGGCCGAAAACCGCCGCGCCCATCGTGGCCGGGGAACGATTGCCGTTCATGCATGTGCTCGGTCGAGTGCTGCCGCATGGTTGCGGCCTGGCGCTGGGTTCGATCGGCTTCGGCACCATCGCCACCTTCATCACCCTGTATTACGCCACGCAACACTGGGACAACGCGGTGTTGTGCCTGAGCCTGTTTGGCGCGAGCTTCATCGGCGCGCGGCTGTTGTTCGGCAACCTGATCAACCGCCTCGGTGGTTTTCGCGTGGCGATTGCCTGTCTGTCGGTGGAAACCCTGGGGCTGTTGCTGCTGTGGCTGGCACCGGATGCTCATTGGGCCTTGGCCGGCGCGGCGCTGAGCGGTTTCGGGTTTTCCCTGGTGTTCCCGGCGCTGGGCGTGGAAGCGGTCAATCTGGTGCCAGCGTCCAGCCGTGGCGCTGCGGTTGGCGCGTATTCGCTGTTCATCGATTTGTCGCTGGGGATTACCGGACCGTTGGCGGGCGCGATTGCCGCCGGATTTGGTTTTGCTTCAATCTTCCTGTTCGCCGCCCTCGCCGCTTTGAGCGGTTTGGCACTGAGCGTTTACCTGTACAGGCAAGCGCCCAAGTATCGTGAAGAACGAGACGCCCGCTAAAAATCGACCTTGCCGCGCCCGGCCTTGATGCTGCCGCGCTTGGTCTTGGATTCGAGCCGACGCTTCTTCGAGCCGAGGGTCGGTTTGGTCGGACGGCGTTTCTTTTCAACCTTGGTGGCGCTGAGGATCAACTCGGTCAGCCGCTCCAGCGCATCGGCGCGATTGGCCTCCTGCGTGCGGTATTGCTGGGCCTTGATGATCAACACGCCGTCGCTGGTGATGCGGCTGTCACGCAACGCCAGCAGCCGCTCCTTGTAGAACTCGGGCAAGGACGAGGCCGGAATGTCGAAGCGCAAGTGCACGGCGCTGGAGACCTTGTTGACGTTCTGCCCACCGGCGCCCTGGGCGCGGATGGCCGTCAATTCGATCTCGGCATCCGGCAGATGCACGTTGTTGGAAATCACCAGCATGGAAAAGCGTCCGTATTCAGAGTGCGCAGGATACCGCGAATGGACTGAACGAATGCGGACCTTGTAGGAGCGAGGCTTGCCCGCGAAGAAGACGCCGCAGCTCATCTGATAAACCGCGTTATCGTTCTTCGCGGGCAAGCCTCGCTCCTACGGGGGTTGGCGTCGCTCACAAAAAACCCGGCACATGGCCGGGTTTGTTGTGTCTGCTCGCTGCGTTATTTCACTGCAGCCTGCAACGTTTGTTGAGCACTGCGCTTGTTCTTGATGCCGTAGCAAACCCACATGAACACGACCCACACCGGAATCGCGTACACCGAAACCTGAATGCCCGGGATCAACAGCATCACGCCAAGGATGAACACCACGAACGCCAGGCAGATGTAGTTTCCGTACGGATACCACAGGGCCTTGAACAGCGGCGTCTGCCTGGTCTTGTTCATGTGCTGGCGGAACTTGAAGTGCGAATAGCTGATCATCGCCCAGTTGATCACCAACGTGGCCACCACCAGCGACATCAACAGTTCCAGCGCGTTTTGCGGGATCAGGTAGTTCAACAGCACCGCAATCAGCGTCACCGCCGCCGAAGCGAGGATCGAACGCACCGGCACGCCGCGCTTGTCGATCTTCGCCAGGGCTTTCGGCGCATCGCCCTGCTCGGCCATGCCCAGCAGCATGCGGCTGTTGCAGTAGGTGCCGCTGTTGTACACCGACAACGCCGCGGTCAGCACCACGAAGTTGAGGATGTGCGCGGCGGTGTTGCTGCCGAGCATCGAGAACACTTGCACGAACGGGCTGCCGCTGTAGGAATCACCGGAGGCGTTCAGGGTCGCCAGCAGGCTGTCCCATGGCGTCAGCGACAGCAGGATGACCAGTGCGCCGATGTAGAAAATCAGGATCCGGTAGATCACCTGATTGATCGCTTTCGGGATCACGGTTTTCGGTTTGTCCGCTTCTGCTGCGGTGAAGCCGAGCATTTCCAGGCCGCCGAAGCTGAACATGATGATCGCCATGGCCATCACCAGACCACTGACGCCATTCGGGAAGAAACCACCGTGGGACCACAGGTTGGTCACCGACGCTTCCGGTCCGCCGTGGCCGCTGACCAGCAGATAGCTGCCCAGGGCAATCATGCCGACGATCGCGACTACCTTGATGATCGCGAACCAGAACTCCGCCTCGCCAAAGACTTTGACGTTGGCCAGGTTAATGAGGTTGATCAGCACGAAGAACCCGGCTGCCGAGACCCAGGTCGGGATCTCCGGCGCCCAGTAGTGGATGTATTTGCCGACAGCGGTCAGCTCCGACATGCCCACCAGAATGTACAGGATCCAGCAGTTCCAGCCCGACAGGAAACCGGCGAAACCACCCCAGTATTTG
Source organism: Pseudomonas sp. IT-P44 (assembly GCF_949768225.1). Classification (NCBI taxonomy): domain Bacteria; kingdom Pseudomonadati; phylum Pseudomonadota; class Gammaproteobacteria; order Pseudomonadales; family Pseudomonadaceae; genus Pseudomonas; species Pseudomonas sp. IT-P44. The sequence continues at coordinate 20,776 of NZ_CATKQM010000037.1, forward strand.
TGCGCGAAGTGGCTGAAGGAACCGGCCACCGGCTCTTCGACGATCATTTCTCCGAGCTGGCGCATGATCATGAAGGCAATGAAGCCGCAGATGGCGTAGCCGAGGATCATCGACGGGCCAGCGGATTTCAGTACACCGGCCGAGCCGAGGAACAGGCCGGTACCAATCGCACCACCGAGGGCGATCAGTTGAATATGACGATTCTTCAGGCCGCGTTTCAGCTCGCCTGAATGCGAGTTTTGTCCACTCATGAAAAGGGTCTCACGCAAGGTTTGATGATGTTCATTAGACGTTGCTGCTCGGTTGCGACTTTAAGCAGCGCCGATCAAACCCCAGCGCAGGCACCAGGAGTTCAGCGTATTTACAACGGTCATGCGTCACCTGTTTGTTTTTATCTGTGACGAAATCGAACCCGACACGCTCGTGACGCGGCGGAGTGAACAAGGCGGATAGCCTTGAGGTTTGCGCAGGTGCGCAGGAGGTCACAGGTAAAACGCGGCGCATTGTACACCGCTAACCCCCTGCTGCCAGACACCGCTGGATCAGCGCGTCGGTTGCCGGGATTGCCTGTGTCCGCCCCGAGGGTTTCGGGCGGCTGCAAAAAGAGAGTCAGACCTTTGCGGGTCGTCGGCGTGAGCGATAGGAAAACCGCCCCACGGGGAGAGGTGGAGATGAGTCACGGCGTACATTGCGCCTCCTTTTTGTTATGCACCTGCACGACAGGCATGGGGCGCATGACACCCTTCTGGAGCCGCTGAAACAAGCGGGCCAGAGAGCTGAAAAAGGTCTAAAGGCTCATAGAGCGGAAGAAATTTCTTACGGTTATCGCCGGAGGGTGGTTTCGCGAGGCCAATCGGCAGAAATCGTCAGGTTTTCTTTACGAGGCGTAACACCTATTTTCCACGCTGACTTTGGCAGTGCTCCCACTGACGCCTTCGCGGGCAAGCCTCGCTCCTACAGGTATCACGACTCGCGGAAACGGCACCGAACCTGTAGGAGCGAGGCTTGCCCGCGAAGAGGCCCTCAAGAACAATGCAGATCCGAAACCAGGGCAAAAAAAAACGCCAACCCGAAGGTTGGCGTTTTTCATCTGCCGCTCAGCCCTTACTCAGGCTTGCGACGACCAAAGCCCGGACGCTGGCCCGAACCGGCTGGCGCGCCGCGGCGCTTGCCCGATGGTTTGTCACCCTCGACCAGCTTGATCCCCGGACGTTTTGGCGCTGGCTTGGCCGGGCGTTTGGTGTCCGATGGACGATCCGCCACTGGCGTACCGCGACCAGACTCACCACGACCCGCAGGGGCACCGCGGCCTTCGCCACGTTCAGTGCGACCGTTGGCCGGACGCGGCGTGCGTGGACCACGCTCGCCGTCGGCGCGTGGCGCTGCTGGCTTGCGGGCTGGACGCTCGCCTTCGATATGCGGTTCACGGGTATCGCGCGGTGTAGCAGCGGACTGGTTACCGATGGCAGGACGCAACGAACGCACGCGTTCGGTCTTGCCCATTGGACGCGACGATTTACGCTGCATACGGTCGAGCTTGTCTTTGCTCTTGGCGTTCATCTGCGGCATGGCCACAGGCGTCAGACCCACTTCCGCACTCAGAATGTCGACTTCGTACTGGCTCATTTCGCGCCAGCGACCCATCGGCAGGTCGGAGTTGAGGAACACCGGACCGAAACGCACGCGCTTCAGACGGCTGACCACCAGGCCCTGGGATTCCCACAGACGGCGAACTTCGCGGTTGCGACCTTCCATCACCACGCAGTGGTACCAGTGGTTGAAACCTTCGCCACCTGGCGCTTGCTTGATGTCGGTGAACTTGGCCGGGCCGTCTTCAAGGACGACGCCTGCCTTCAGACGCTCGATCATCTCGTCATCGACTTCGCCACGCACACGTACCGCGTATTCACGGTCCATTTCGTAGGAAGGGTGCATCAGGCGGTTGGCCAGCTCACCGTCGGTGGTGAACATCAGCAGACCGGTGGTGTTGATGTCCAGACGACCGATGTTGATCCAGCGACCTTCTTTGGGCCGTGGCATCTTGTCGAAAACGGTTGGGCGGCCTTCCGGGTCAAGGCGGGTGCAGATTTCACCGTCGGGCTTGTTGTACATGATCACGCGGCGTACCGACTCGGCGGCTTCTTCGCGCTTGATCACCTTGCCATCGATGGTGATGGCGTCGTGCATATCGACGCGCTGCCCGAGGGTGGCGTCTTTGCCGTTGACCTTGATGCGGCCGTGGCTGATCCAGGCTTCTACGTCACGGCGCGAGCCGACGCCGATACGGGCGAGGACTTTCTGCAGTTTCTCGCCTGCTGGGCCGATTTCCTGGTCGTCTTTCTGGTCGTTGATACTCATCTGGGCACCTCCCGGTGTGGTCTGTTCAGGCTTTGCCTGAAGAGTTGAAAGCTTGTACTTGGGCGAAGGGATCGCCGAAGGGTCGCGAATCATACGCTCATGTCGGCGTTTGCGCATCAGAGACTAGCTGATGAATGGCCAGTTACCCGGATTTCCGCCGACCGGTGGTACCGAGTTTGATCAGACGCAGCGCCGCTTCGGTTAGGACTGGGCAGACGCTGATGCAGGGGGCTTTCCAACGCAACCTTGTAGGAGCCGGCTTGCTGGCGATAGCGGTGGGTCAGCCAGTACATTTATTGACTGACCCACCGCTATAGCCAGCAAGCCGGCTCCTACAAGGGTCTCATCGTCTACGAGATTTGGGTCAGTCTTCGAACTCGCGGCGTTCTGCTTCGATGGCTTCGGCGAGGGCCCGGGCTTCGGCTTCTTCATCGGACAACTCGGGTTCGGGCTCGGGTTTCGGCTGTTCGAGCGCGGCGACGGCGGCCAGGAGCTTTTCTCGCGCCTCAGCCACACCGAGCACATCATCTTCCCGTTCTTCTTCGACGGTGGCTTCTGGTTCGACTTGAAGCTCAGCCTCAATGACCGCTTCCGGCTGCGCCAAAACCTCTTCGGTCACGCTCATCTCGCCATCGCGCAAAATGTCATCGAAGTCGGTCTTGAGCCCCTCCTCCATGGTGTCCAGCTCCAGCAACAACGTATGGAAGCTGGTTTCTTCCTTCGGCTCTTCCGGCTCGGCGCTGGCGTCCGCCAGTTCCTGTAAACCGGCTGGCACAGGCGCGTCGTCGAAGTCGAGCACCGGGTCAGGCTCCAGCTCGCGCAGTTCTGCGAGCGGCGGCAGATCGTCAAGATTCTTCAGGTTGAAATGATCGAGAAACGCCTTCGTCGTCGCAAACATCGCCGGCTTACCGGGCACGTCGCGATAACCGACGATGCGAATCCACTCCCGTTCCAGCAACGTCTTGACGATGTGACTGTTGACCGCCACGCCCCGCACGTCTTCGATCTCGCCACGGGTGATCGGCTGGCGATAGGCAATCAGGGCCATGGTTTCGAGCATGGCGCGGGAATACCGCTGCGGGCGCTCTTCCCACAAACGCCCGACCCATGGCGAGAATTTTTCGCGGATCTGCAGGCGATAGCCGGAGGCGACTTCCTTCAGCTCGAACGCACGGCCCTCGCAGGACTTGGCCAGGATCGTCAGGGCTTTTTTGAAAACCGGCGGTTCCGGCCGCTCGCCCTCCTCAAAGAGTTCGAACAGGCGTTCAAGCGATTGCGGTTTTCCCGAGGCCAACAGAAAGGCTTCAAGCAATGGCGCCAGCTCGCGGGGTTCAGTCAGGTTCATGATTCAACTCGTTATTCGGCTCGGGCTCGCACGTGGATCGCCGCGAACGGCTCATTCTGCACCAGCTCGACCAAGGATTCCTTGACCAGTTCGAGGATCGCCATAAAGGTCACCACCACCCCCAGGCGTCCTTCTTCAGCGGTGAACAGCTCGACAAAGGGCACGAAACCGCCCCCCTTGAGCCGCTCCAGCACGTCGCTCATGCGCTCGCGCGTGGACAGCGCCTCGCGGCTGACCTGGTGGCTTTCGAACATGTCGCCACGACGCAGCACCTCGGCCATGGACATCAACAACTCGGACAGACTCACATCCGGCAACAGCTTGCGCGCCCGTGCTTCCGGGGCATCCAGCTTGGGCACCACCACATCACGACCGACGCGGCTCAGGCCGTCGATGCCTTCGGCGGCTGCCTTGAAGCGCTCGTATTCCTGCAAGCGACGGATCAGTTCGGCGCGCGGGTCGTCTTCTTCGTCTTCGATGGTTTCGGCGCGCGGCAACAGCATCCGCGATTTGATTTCGGCCAGCATCGCGGCCATCACCAGGTACTCGGCGGCCAGTTCCAGGCGCACCGACTGCATCAACTCGACGTAACCCATGTACTGGCGGGTGATTTCCGCCACCGGGATGTCGAGGATGTTGATGTTCTGTTTGCGGATCAGGTACAGCAGCAGGTCGAGGGGGCCTTCGAAGGCTTCGAGAAAAACCTCGAGCGCATCCGGCGGAATGTACAGGTCCAGCGGCATTTCCAGCACCGCCTGGCCATAGACCATGGCGAACGGCAGTTCTTGCTGGGCGCCGGCCTGACTGTCGATAACGGGTTCTACTGCAGACATTTACGCCTCGGCCATGAACGGCGTCGGGTCGCCGCAACCGACGCGGATCACTTCCGGCTCGCCATCGGCGAGGTTGATCACCGTGGATGCCTTGATGCCGCCGAAACCGCCGTCGATGATCAGGTCCACTTGATGCTCGAGCAATTGGCGCATTTCGTAAGGATCGCTCAGCGGGTCGGTGTCGCCCGGCATGATCAGCGTCACGCTCATCAGCGGTTCGCCGAGTTCTTCCAGCAGCGCCAGGGCAATCGGATGGCTTGGCACACGCAGGCCGATGGTGCGCTTTTTCGGGTGCAACAACAGCCGCGGGACTTCACGGGTGGCGTTGAGAATGAAGGTGTAAGGCCCCGGCAGGTGCGCCTTGAGCACGCGGAAGGTGCCGGTGTCGATCTTGGCGAACAGCCCGAGTTGCGACAGGTCGCAGCAAATCAGCGCGAAGTTGTGCTTCTCGTCCAGTTGACGCAACCGGCGCACACGCTCCACGGCATTCTTGTCGCCGATCTGGCAACCAATGGCGTAGGAAGAGTCTGTGGGATAAATCACCACCCCGCCGTTGCGGATGATCTCGACAGCCTGTTTGATCAGGCGCGCTTGCGGGTTTTCCGGATGTATCTGGAAAAATTGACTCACATTCTCTACCTGTTCAGACGGCGGCAATAATTGGGTCATGTTTGAATCGACACCACAGTGGTGGCAGATCCTCCGGGAGCGGGCGGTATTCACCGATCTCGGACCAGCCTCCAGGGCCATGAAAATCACTGCCAGCGCTGACCAGCAGACCGAACTCACGGGCGAGAATCGCCAGGCTGCCCACTTGCTCGGCGGGCTGATGGCCATTGACCACTTCGATAGCGTGGCCCCCAGCTTGAATATAGTCAGAAATCAGGCGGCGACGCTTGCTGCGAGTGAAATCGTAATGCCAGGGATGCGCCAGGCTCACCCAGGCTTTTGCGGCGCGCAGGGTTTCGACGGTCTCTTCCAGGGTCGGCCAGTGTTGCTTGACGTCCCCCAGCTTGCCGGCGCCCAGCCATTTGCGGAACGCTTCGGCGCGATCCTTGACGAAACCTTCACGCACCATCCAGTCAGCGAAGTGTGGGCGGGCCGGCGCGTTGCCGCTGTCGCCCAGTTCCTGTTGAATCGCCCGGGCGCCCTCCAGCGCACCCGGCATGCCCTTCAACGCCAGTTTGCGGCTTATTTCTTCGGAACGTAGCCAACGGCCATCGTGCAACTTGGCGATGGCATCGACCAACGGCGCGGCATTGACATCAAATCCGTAGCCCAGCACATGAATGGTTGCGCCGCCCCAGGTGCAGGACAACTCGACGCCGTTGACCAGTTGCATCCCCAGCGCCGTTGCGGCGCTACGGGCCTCATCGAGGCCTTCAAGGGTGTCGTGATCGGTCAAGGCCAGGACTCGCACGCCTTTCTCGAACGCACGCGCAACCAGAACCGCAGGCGCCAGGGCGCCATCGGAGGCCGTGCTATGGCAGTGCAAATCAACATTCACAGGGATGTGTAACCTCAAATCAGCCGGCGCTATCGCGCGCCCATATGTTTGTTATTATGCCGCCACATCCTGCTTCTGGCTGCCACTGTGAAACAATTCATCGATTTCATCCCGCTCCTGCTGTTTTTCATCGTATTCAAAATCGATCCACGGGTCGTCGACATCGCCGGTCATCCAGTGACTGTAGGCGGTATTTACAGCGCCACGGCAATGCTGATCATCAGCTCCCTGGTGGTGTACGGCACGCTCTTCATCAAGCAGCGCAAGCTGGAAAAAAGCCAATGGCTGACGCTCATCGCGTGCCTGGTCTTCGGTAGCCTGACACTGGCATTCCACAGCGAGACCTTCCTGAAATGGAAAGCCCCGGTGGTCAACTGGCTGTTTGCCCTGGCATTCATCGGCAGCCACTTCATCGGTGACCAGTTGCTGATCAAGCGCATCATGGGCCACGCACTGACCCTGCCGGACCAGGTCTGGACTCGCCTGAACATCGCCTGGATCGCATTTTTCCTGTTCTGCGGTGCCGCCAACCTGTTTGTCGCGTTCACGTTTCAGGAATACTGGGTCGACTTCAAAGTCTTCGGCAGCCTGGGCATGACGCTGTTGTTCCTGGTCGCTCAGGGTATTTACCTGTCCCGCCACCTGCACGACGCCGATACCACTACGCCAAAAACCGAGGACTGACATGCTTTACGCAATCATTGCCACAGACGTCGCCAACTCCCTGGAAGCCCGCCTGGCCGCACGGCCTGCACACCTTGAGCGTCTGCAAGTGCTCAAGGGCGAAGGTCGTATTGTACTGGCCGGCCCAAACCCGGCGGTCGACAGCAATGACCCGGGCGCTGCGGGTTTCACCGGCAGCCTGATCGTCGCCGAATTCGATTCCCTGAGCGCCGCCCAGGCCTGGGCCGACGCCGACCCGTACATCGCTGCAGGCGTCTACGCCAACGTTTTGGTCAAGCCGTTCAAGCAAGTCCTGCCGTAAAATCCCCCCGTGCGATGAACCTTCCCGGTTCATCGCGCTCTCAATCGCTCATTATTCTCGTTTGCCTGCCGACAACCTGCCCAATAATCGATTGGATTCAGGAGCTCCGATGCGCAAAGGTCCGTTGTGTCTGATGTTGGTCACGTTGTCGATCGTGGCGCCCGCCCACGGTGAAGAAAGTGCCGCCGGTGGTAGTTCGACGCCTCTGTCCTTGAGCGCCGGGAGCCAGATCAGCGAGTTGCAGCAACGCTTGAAGGTGAGCGAACAGCAACGAGAAGAACTGAGCAAACAACTGCAAAGTGCAGATGCCGAACGCGAAAGCCCTCAGCTGAGCCGGTTGCGCCAGGAGAATCAGCGTCTGAAGCTGCAACTCAAGGAAGCCCAGGCCAGCAGTCCGCTGCCGCGCTTTTTGACAGACCAGCAGCAATGGTTCGTGATCGGCGCAGGAGTTGCGCTATTGGCCCTGCTCTGCGGTATCTTCGCCAGTGGTGCAAGTCGAAAACGTCGACAATGGCTAAATTGAGTGAGTCATGAGCGAGCTGTTATTAATTGATGACGATCAGGAGCTGTGTGAGCTTCTGGTCAGTTGGCTGAGCCAGGAAGGCTTTCATGTCCGGGCTTGCCACGACGGTCAGAGTGCTCGTCGCGCGCTGGCCGAAACGTCCCCGGCGGCGGTGGTGCTGGATGTGATGCTGCCGGACGGCAGCGGCCTGGAACTGCTCAAGCAATTGCGCAGCGACCATCCGGAATTGCCGGTGCTGATGCTCTCGGCCCGCGGCGAACCTCTGGACCGCATCCTGGGCCTGGAACTCGGCGCTGACGATTACCTGGCCAAACCGTGCGACCCACGGGAACTGACCGCCCGCCTGCGCGCTGTCTTGCGCCGCAGTCATCCTGCGGCGGTGTCCAGCCAGCTTGAACTGGGCGATCTGTGTTTCAGCCCGGTGCGCGGCGTGGTCAGCATCGATGAACAGGAATTCACTCTCACTGTCTCCGAAAGCCGCTTGCTCGAAGCCTTGCTCAAGCAGCCGGGCGAGCCGCTGGACAAACAGGAACTGGCGCAGATCGCCCTCGGTCGCAAGCTCACCCTGTACGACCGCAGCCTGGACATGCACGTCAGCAACCTGCGCAAAAAGATCGGTCCCCACCCCGACGGCCGCCCGCGCATCGTCGCCCTGCGCAGCCGTGGCTATTACTACAGCCTCTGATCCCCAGCGATGACCGCGTCGTCTGCATCGCCGGCAAGCCGGCTCCTACAGGGTCGGTGTTGTGTCAGGTAAATACAGCCCCCTGTAGGAGCCGGCTTGCTGCGGGCGGCGTTCCGACGATAGCGGAGTGTCAGTCAGCATAGTCTCCGCCTGATCCACCGCCATCGCCAGCAAGCCGGCTCCTACAAGGTCGGTGTGGTGTCAGGTCAATACGGCGCCGGGGTTTGTCAGGTGAATACAAAATCGTCTTTACCCAAGCTTTACGCTCCGCTGACCGCCGCTGACCTTGATCTGCGTAATCTGTACTCATCCGGAACGTACCGGGAACGAGACAAGGAGATTCACCATGCGCAAGACTCTTATCGCTCTGATGTTCGCTGCCGCCCTGCCAACCGTTGCCATGGCCATGCCTGAAGGCGCCGGCCCGATGGGTGGTTCGATGGACGGCTCGCGCCACGGCGGTCAGATGCACGGCATGCACGGCAAAGGCCCGTACAGCCAACTGGACCTGAGCCGCGAACAGCGCGAGCAGATCCGCAAGATCATGGGCGAGCAGATGCACGAGCGTAAGCAAGTGGTCGACAAATACCTGGAAAAACTCTCGCCAGCCGACCAGAAAGCCATGAAAGATGAAATGGCCGCCAACCACAAGAAAGCCGAGGCCGATGTGCGCGCCCTGCTGAAACCGGATCAACAGAAGCAATTCGACGAGATCCAGAAAAAACAGGCTGAGCGCCGTGCCGAATGGGCCGAGTTCAAGGCCTGGAAAGCGCAACAACCGCAAAAAGCGCAATAATGCGCTGACCCCGGACCCAACGGCTGTACACCGTTGGGTCTGATACCACCCTGTTCAATGTGGGAGCGAGACCGGCTTGCCGGCGATAGCGATGTGTCAGTCAACACAACTGTTGAATGTGACGCCGCCATCGCCGGCAAGCCGGTCTCGCTCCCACATGGAATTCAGTCAGCTTGAGGATTTTCTGTGCGCTCATTGTTCTGGCGTATCCTGGCCAGCTTCTGGCTGGCCATCGCTCTGGTGGCAGGGTTGTCCATTCTGCTCGGGCACATGCTCAACCAGGACGCGTGGATTCTCAGTCGCCACCCGGGCCTCAACACCTTGCCCGAAGAATGGACGCAAACCTACGAAGCCCAGGGCGAAGAAGCCGCCCAGGACATTCTCGAACAGCGCAAACGCCAGTATCACATCGACGTTCAGGTGCTCAACGAAAGCGGTGACCCGCTCGTTCGCGGTACCTTTCCGCGCCGCGCCGCCGCCTTCGAAGCACGGCAGAACAACGATGACCGACGCCTGCCGTGGCGGCGTCTGACCGCCGAGTACACCAGTGAAAAAACCGGCGACACCTACCTGCTGATTTATCGTATTCCGCACCCGGAGCTGGACTCATGGCACCGCGAAAGCCTGCTCTGGCCACTGAGTGCGCTGGGCATCGCGCTCGTGGTGCTGACCCTGTTCAGCCTGTTCGTGACCCTGTCCATCACCCGCCCGCTAAGCCGCTTGCGCGGCGCGGTGCATGATCTGGGGCAAACCACCTATCAACAGAACAGCCTGGTGAAACTGGCCAACCGTCGCGATGAGTTCGGCGTGCTCGCCAACGATTTCAACCGCATGGGCTCACGGCTGCAAAGCCTGATCGGCAGTCAGCGCCAATTGCTGCGCGATGTGTCCCACGAGTTGCGCTCACCGCTTGCCCGGTTGCGCATTGCGCTGGCACTGGCCGAACGGGCCAACCCAGAAGAACGGGAAAAACTCTGGCCACGCCTGACCCGCGAGTGCGACCGCCTCGAAGCGCTGATCAGCGAGATCCTGGTACTGGCGCGGGTCGATGCCGATAACGCCAGCGCGGAAGACGTTGATCTGAATGCGCTGCTCAACTCGCTGCAAAAGGATGCGCAACTGGGTTCGCCGGAGCAGAACGTTCGCCTCGACGCGGAACCGCAACTGAATCTCAAAGGCTGGCCGACGATGATCGAGCGCGCCGTGGACAATCTGCTGCGCAACGCCCAGCGCTTCAACCCGGTGGGGCAATCGATTGAAATGCAGGCAGTGCGTCAGGGTGAGCGGATTGTGGTGAGCGTGCGTGACCATGGGCCGGGGGTCGACGCCGAGCATTTGAGCCAGTTGGGTGAGCCGTTTTATCGGGCGCCGGGGCAGACGGCAGCGGGGCATGGCTTGGGATTGGCCATTGCACGCCGGGCGGCGGAGCGGCATGGCGGGAGTCTGGTGTTGGCCAATCATCCGGATGGCGGGTTCATTGCCAGCCTGGAATTGCCATTGGTACCCGGGGCTGTCGTCCAACCCTAAAAGCTTCGCGGGCAAGCCTCGCTCCTACAGGTCATAGGTGCTCACGGTATCGCGGCACAACGCAAACTGTAGGAGCGAGGCTTGCCCGCGAAGCATTTGATCTTAGGGTTTGGAAGGCCAGGCGCTGACGAATTCAGCCAGATCGACTTTCTCCGCCACGCGCGGTTCTTTCAGCGGCGTGCCCAGGTACAGGAAAGCAATCACCTCTTCCCCTTCAGCCAACCCCAACCCTTTGGCCACATGCGCCGAATACGCCAGCTCACCGGTGCGCCAGACCGCGCCAATACCTTGCGCATAGGCTGCCAGCAGAATCCCGTGGGCCGCACAGCCGGCCGCCAGCAACTGCTCGGACTTCGGATACTTGACGTGATCCTGCAACCGCGCGATCACCACGACCACCAACGGTGCGCGCAGCGGACCATTGCGGGCCTTGTCCAGCACCGCTTCGGACGCTTCGCTGTCCTGCAGTTTCGCGGCTTCGGCCAGCAACTCGCCCATTTGCTCGCGCGCTGTGCCTTCGATTGTCAGGAAGCGCCAAGGCTGCAAGTGGCCGTGATCCGGCGCACGCATCGCGGCGTTAAACAGCACTTCGCGCTGCTCGGCGGTAGGGGCCGGGTCGATCAGTCGTGGAACGGAAACACGGTTGAGCAAAGCGTCGAGAGCCTGCATCGGCCACCTCCTGAAAAAAATGTCCGGCTATTCTAGCTGCAAGTGCCACGGGGATGCCGGTTTACATGCCCTGCCCCACGGGTAGAATGGCGCCCTTCCTACTTTCAGCCCGAGCGGACTTCATGGCGTTGCCGACCTTACGTCTCATTGGTTTCATCATCGGCCTCTTCCTGATCACGCTGGCGATCGCCATGGTCGTGCCCATGGCCACCCTGTTGATTTTCGATCGCACCGGCGATCTGCCGTCGTTCCTCTGGGCCAGCATGATCACCTTTGTCGCCGGCCTGGCGCTGGTGATCCCCGGCCGCCCCGAGCACGTGCACTTGCGCCCGCGGGACATGTACCTGCTGACCGTCAGCAGTTGGCTGGTGGTGTGCATCTTCGCGGCGCTGCCATTCCTGTTGACTCAGCACATCAGCTACACCGACTCATTCTTCGAAAGCATGTCCGGGATTACGGCCACCGGCTCAACGGTACTCAATCACCTCGACGACATGTCCCCCGGCATCCTGATGTGGCGCTCGTTGCTGCACTGGATCGGTGGCATCGGCTTTATCGGCATGGCCGTCGCGATTCTGCCGTTGCTGCGTATCGGTGGCATGCGGCTGTTTCAGACCGAGTCGTCAGACCGTTCCGAAAAAGTCATGCCCCGTTCGCACATGGTGGCGCGTTTGATCGTAGCAGCCTACGTCGGCATCACCATTTTCGGCAGCCTGGCGTTCTGGTGGGCCGGGATGAGCCCGTTCGATGCGATCAACCACGCGATGTCGGCGATTTCCACCGGCGGTTTCTCCACCTCCGACCAGTCACTGGCCAAATGGACGCAACCGGCGGTGCACTGGGTGGCGATCGTCATCATGATTCTCGGCAGCTTGCCGTTCACCCTGTACGTGGCGACGTTGCGTGGTAACCGCAAGGCGCTGATCAAGGATGAACAGGTTCAAGGTTTGCTCGGCATGTTGCTGGTGACGTGGCTGGTGCTCACCACCTGGTACTGGTGGACCACTCAGTTGCATTGGCTGGACGCGCTACGGCATGTGGCGCTGAACGTGACGTCGGTGGTGACCACCACCGGTTTCGCACTCGGGGACTACAGCCTGTGGGGTAATTTCTCGCTGATGCTGTTCTTTTATCTGGGCTTTGTCGGCGGCTGCTCGGGATCGACTGCAGGCGGGATCAAGATTTTCCGTTTCCAGGTCGCCTACATTCTGCTCAAGGCCAACCTTAACCAGTTGATTCACCCGCGCGCGGTGATCAAGCAGAAGTACAACGGCCATCGCCTCGACGAAGAGATCGTGCGTTCGATCCTGACCTTTTCGTTCTTCTTCACCATTACCATCTGTGTGATCGCGCTGCTGTTGTCGCTGCTCGGCGTCGACTGGATGACCGCGCTGACCGGCGCCGCCAGTACCGTTTCCGGGGTCGGCCCGGGGCTGGGCGAAACCATTGGCCCGGCGGGCAACTTCGCCACCCTTCCGGATGCCGCCAAGTGGATTCTGTCGTTCGGCATGCTGCTCGGCCGACTGGAGATCATTACGGTGTTTGTTCTGTGTATTCCGGCGTTCTGGCGTCACTGACCTGGTTCGGCGCATCCATCAGCCGCACCCGGTACTCGCCGGGGGTGGCATCGAACCAGCGTCGGAAGGCGCGGAAGAAATTGCTCGGATCGGCGAACCCCAACAGGTAGGCAATTTCCAGCAGGGTCATGCTCGGTTGCGCCAAATACTGCTCGGCCAGTTCGCGCCGGGTGTCATCGAGCAGCGTCTGAAAACTCGTGCCCTCTTCCTGCAAGCGTCGCTGCAACGTGCGTTGCGACAAGTGCAGCGTCTGCGCCACGGTATCGCGCTTGGGCTCGCCCTGGGGCAGTAAACGGCACAACACCTGACGCGCCTTGTGGGTCACGCGGCTTTCGGAAAAGCGCGCCAGGTATTCCCCGGCAAAGCGGTCATGCAGCAGCGCCATGGCCTCATTGGCGGTTGGCAGCGGTGCTTCCATGTCGGCGCGCTCGAAAATCAGCGCGTCATAAGGCGCGTTGAACACCAGCGGCGCATGGAAGGCTTGTTTATACGGTTCGAGATCGACGGGCTGTTCGCCCTGCACCAACACCTTGCGCGGTTGCAGGGTGCGCCCGGTCAGCCAGCCGCACAGCGCCAGCGCGCAGGCCAGCGAGGCTTCGGCACTTTGTCGGGTCGGCGGCAGATGGTCGCCGTGGACCGTCAGAATCAGGGCATACCCCTCATCCAGCAGACGGAAACTCAGGTCGGCACTTTCGGCGATGATCCGCTGATAACGCACCAGGCGCTGAAAGCCTTCGGCCAGGGTCTGACTGGACATCAAGGCGTACCCAGCCACGTGGAATGACGCCGGTCGTACTACCTTGCCCATGTTCAGGCCAATCGCCGGGTTACCGGACAGCTCGACCGCGCGCTGCCACAGGCGTGTCATGGAATCTTGCGGGAAGCGCGCATCCGGATCGTCCAGTGACGCGTAGTCGAGCCCCAGCTGCTTGAACAGAACCCGGCAATCCAGGCCGTCCATCTCCAGTGCTTTGACAATCCCCATCGCCCAGCTTGCAGAAGTCGTTCGTTCGCTCATGGCGTTTACTTACATGATGAGCCGCATGCTACGGCCAATTTCCGAAGGATACTAAAGTGGCGCCCATTGTCACTGGCTGATGCCAATGATCACTCTAGACTCAAATAAGCTACCCTCAGAACAACTTGCAGTCAGAACAATAACCACAGAGATCGCAGTCGTGGAAAACATCAGACGTTTCAACAGCTTCGCTGAGTTTTACCCGTATTACCTCAGCGAACACAGCAACAGTACCTGCCGACGATTGCACTTTATTGGCACGACGCTGGTTATTTGCATTCTGGCGCTCACCATCGGCAAAGGTGCCTGGTCGATGCTGCTGGCCATTCCGCTGGCGGGCTACAGCTTCGCCTGGGTCGGGCATTTCTTCTTTGAAAAGAATCGTCCTGCAACCTTTCAACATCCGTTTTACAGCTTGCTCGGCGATTTTGTGATGTTTCGCGACATGATTCTGGGCCGCGTACCGTTCTAGGCGCAGCCGCTATAGAAAAGCAAAGAGAGACTAGCCGATGAATGCCAATGCCCGCTTCACCCACATGCAGGACGGCACGCAGGAAGACTGGGCGATCATCGCCGCCGACTTCAGTGCCTACGCGAGGCAATTACCACAACGGATCATGGCGCACCTGAAACTGCTGGAGGGTGATTTTGGCGGGTTCCCGGTGGATCGCCTGACCCACTCCCTGCAAACCGCCAGCCGCGCCTGGCGCGATGGCCGCGACGAAGAGTACGTGGTGTGCGCCCTGCTTCACGACATCGGTGACACGTTGGGCTCCTACAACCACCCGGACATCGCGGCGGCGATCCTCAAGCCATTTGTCAGCGCCGAGAATGTGTGGATGGTGGAGAAACACGGGATTTTCCAGGGGTACTACTTTTTCCATCACTTGGGGATGGACCGGCATTTACGCGAGCAATTCAGCGGGCATCCGCAGTATCAGGCGACCATCGAATTTTGCGCGAAGTATGATGCGGCGGCGTTTGATCCCGAGTATGAAACGTTACCGCTGAGCTTCTTCGAGCCGATGATGGAGCGGTTGTTTGCTCATCCGAAGAACTCGATTTACAGGGCGGCGATGCAAGAACACGCGCCGGCCTGACAGATTTGCGGTGTCAGGACAGGCCTCATCGCGGGCAAGCCTCGCTCCTACAGGCTTGCGCTGGCCCTGTAGGAGCGAGGCTTGCCCGCGAAGGCGTCTGACCTGACTACGCCGGTTCGGCGACTTTGATGGCCTTCAACTCCGCCTCCCGCGCCTGGGCATCCGCCAACCGGTACAACTCGATCGATCCATCCCAATGCTCGATCAGCGCCGTACACGACTCCACCCAATCCCCGCAATTGAGGTAATCCACCTCGCCGACCTTGCGAATCTCGGCATGGTGAATGTGCCCGCACACCACGCCGTGCAATTCGCGTTTGACGCATTCGTGGGCAATGGCTTCTTCGAAGTCGCTGATGAAGCTGACCGCGGTTTTCACTTTGTGCTTGAGGTACGCCGACAGCGACCAGTAACCGTAGCCATACCGGGCACGCCAATGGTTGAGCCAGCGGTTGAGGGTCAGGGTGAATTCGTAAGCCGAGTCGCCGAGGAACGCCAGCCAGCGGTGATAGCGGGTAATCACGTCAAACTGGTCGCCGTGGATCACCAGCAAATGACGGCCGTCGGCGGTCACGTGCACGGCCTCATCCACCAACTGGATGTTGCCCAGAATCAGCTTCGAGTAACGGCGCAGGAATTCGTCGTGGTTGCCGGTGACATAAATCACCTCGGTACCGCGCTTGCTCATGGTCAACAAACGACGGATCACGTTGGTGTGCGCCTGAGGCCAGTACATGCCGCCGCGCAGCTTCCAGCCATCGATGATGTCGCCGACCAGGTAGATCTTGTCCGCGTGGTAGCCCTTGAGAAACTGCGACAAGTGCTCGGCCTGGCAATCCCGGGTGCCCAGATGCACATCGGAAATCCACAAGGTCCGAACACGTTGCTTACGACTGGGTTTGGCGAGCTCGGCGCTGGTCATGGGCAACCCTCTGCGATTGTTTGCGCAAGCTTGCGCCGGTCGGGTTAATTGCCCATGACAGGGACAAGTCAGTCCTGTGACAACGCACATGAGTGCCCGCGGTGTAGACTGACGGCCTTAATCGGGAGACCTGCGATGAGACCGATCCTCACGCTGCGCCAATACACTCACGACCTGATCGTCCACAGCCACGACCACGCGCAACTGGTGTTCGGGTTGTCGGGTGCGCTGGATTTCGAAGTCGACGGGCATGGCAGCCAGGTGGTTCAGCAGAGTTTCGTGGTCGTCCCGTCCGGCTTCCATCATGCGTGCGGCAGCGCCAATGGCAGCCGCTGCCTGGTTCTGGATGTGCCGAGCGATCAATGGGTGGTTCAGTCCCTTGGCGAGCACGCCGATGCCAGCCGCCGCTTGCTCGACAACGCCGGGCGCCTGCCGCTGGATGCCGGGCAAAGCCAATTGGTCAGTTGGCTGGCGGGCAGTCAGGTCAGCGACCCGCTAATCGCGCAACAAGGCGCGGTGCTGTTGCTGGCCAGCCTCAACAACGCCAAAAGCGAAGGGGTGGGCGGTCGGCGTCTGCCGTACGCCGCCTTGAATGCGCACATCGATCAATACGCGGCCTATCCGTTGCAAGTGGCCGATCTGGCGCGCATTGCCGGGCTGTCCAGCGCTCGGCTGCATGCGCGATTTGTCGCTGAATGCGGGCAGACGCCGATGGACTACATCCGCAGCCGTCGCTTGCACATGGCCGTGAGTATGTTGCGCGATTCGGCATTGCCCGTCGGCGAGATTGCGAGTCGGGTCGGCTACAGCTCTCAAAGTGCATTTTCAGCGGCGGTGCTGCGGGAGTTTGGTGTCTCACCCGGCAAATTGCGGCGCGAGGCTGGCGACAAATGATGCGAGCCTGACGACAGACAGGCATACCGACAGCCCTCTAGACTGCACCTCTGTTGGTTATGTTTATCAAGGATCGCAATGACTCCCCGTACCGCCCTGGGCGCACTGCATATCGGCGCATTGATGTTTGGCCTGACCGGCGTGTTCGGCAAACTCGCCGCCGCCTCCCCCGCCGTTATCGTCTTCGGTCGTGCGGCCTTTGCCGTGCTCGCCCTGGCCCTTTTCGCACGGTTCGCCAGCCACACCCGCTGGCAAAAACTCGACGCCGTGGACTGGCGCCGATTGCTGCTCAGCGGTTTGTTGCTGGCCGGACACTGGGTGAGTTTCTTCATTGCGGTAAAGGTGGCGGGCGTGGCGATCGCGACCCTCGGTTTCGCCAGTTTCCCGGCGTTCACCGTGATCCTGGAAGGGTTGATCTTCCGTGAGCGAATTCGCGCCAACGAGATCCTGCTGGTGGTACTGGTGAGCGTCGGGCTGGTGCTGGTCACGCCAGACTTCGATCTGGCCAGCGGCGCCACCACCGGCCTGTTGTGGGCGGTAGGTTCTGGCCTGCTGTTCGCGTTGCTGTCGCTGACCAACCGCGCCAGTTCCGGCCGAATTCCGCCGGTGCAGGCTGCGCTGTGTCAGAACGTAGTGGTCGCGTTGTGTTTGCTGCCGGTGGCGGCACCGCAACTGAGCGAAGTGCGCACCATCGACTGGCTGTGGATCGGCCTGCTGGGAATATTCTGTACCGGCGTCGCCCACAGTCTGTTCGTCGCCAGCCTCGCGGTGATCAAGGCACGAACCGCCGCCGTGGTGTTTGCGCTGGAGCCGGTGTACGGCATCACCATGGCGTGGTTGCTGTTCAATGAAAACCCAACGCTGCGCATGCTGATCGGCGGCGCGTTGATCATCGTCGCGATTGTCGTGTCCAGCAGGCTCTCCGGCGGTTCAAGCAAGAAAGCGGTTGCTGCCGAAGCCGCGTCTCACTGAGTGCGGTCGTTGTGGCCCAGGTCGCGGTCCGGATCAATCTGATCGCGGACCCGCTGCTTGAGCACCTTGGCCTCCGGAAAACCGCCGTCAGCCTTGCGCTCCCAGATCTGCACATCGTTACAGAAAATGTGAAACACGCCACCGGTGCCCGGCACCAGCGACACCTTGCCCAAATCGTCGCCAAAGGTACTGAGCAGTTCTTGCGCCAACCACGCCGCACGCAGCAGCCATTGGCATTGCGTGCAGTAAGTGATGACGATTTCCGGTTTATGCGCGGTCATGACGGGCGAAACTCCTGAGCCAAGGGGCACCGCCATGATAGAGCGTCAGCGGATACCGGCCAACAACGTCCGCGCAGTCTGTTTGAGTGGCTCATCACCGTCCTTGAGCAACTCGTTCAGCAGTTCGATGGCGCTGTCCAGATCGCCGTCATCGATGCAGGTCTGAGCCTGTTCCAGTTTGCCTGCGTTGGTCGGTTCCACCGGTTTCGGTCCCAGCGGTACAAGCTCAAGCGACTGACTTGCATCGGCGAATTCATTGAGAAAATCGTCGTCCAGAGACTGTGAATCCGGTTCGGCGATCCATTCCAGCTCGGGCTCGCCCAGGGTCGGCTCTTCGGGTTTGGGCGATTCGTCCGAGGGTTTAGGGTTTTCGAATGGACTGACCAGGTCCCAACTCGAATCCATCGACAGGTCCTCCAGGTTCAACTGGAACTCATCGCCCGGCGCTGCTTCGGATTTTACCGGTGTCGTGATAACGCTGGTCGCAGCCTCGGGCACCGCGCTGTTCAGTTTCGGGTAGCGGGCACGGATTTCCTGAAGTTGCCGGGAATCGAACCCCGCGTCTCGCAAGCTGCTCTCCTGCGCATCATAGGCTGGCACATCCCCTTGTTTACCGAGGACTTCCAGCAGTTGCACCGCCAGATCCGTGCGCTGTGGTTCCTTGACCAGGGCTTCTCGCAACAATGCCGCCGCTTCGGAAAAACGCCCATACGTCAGATAGATACCCACACCCTCCAGCACATCGCCAGACGGCGTCTCCTCGTGATGGACAGGGGCGGCCTTCACAACCGGCGCTACGGGTCGATCAAGCACCGGTTCATGCCGCGACGGTAAAACCGGGAGATCTTCGGGCAACGCCTGAACCTGCTGTCGTTGCCGACGAACAATCAGCCCCACCACCAGCCCCAGCAGCACCAGCAACCCGATAATCAACGGCCAGTTGAACGCCTCGGGCTCTTGTGCCACGACCGGGGCGGGCTCCACGGCTTGCGGCGTGACCGGCGGTGCTTGCTGGACCTCCGCCAGGCGGGTTTGCAATTCGGTGATCTGTTTTTTTTGGCCGGCGATCTGTTCGTCTTGAGCCTGCAGCTTCGCATTCAACTCATCGACGTTTTTTTGCAGTTGCTGATTTTGCTGCACGCTGGCAGCCAGCTGTTCTGCGACAGGATCAATCACCGGTACAGCGGCCGGTGGCTCAACCTTCGCCTGGGCGGTTTTCTTCGCTACGGGTGGAGGCGCAACGGCAGGTATAACGCTCGGGAATGGAGAGTTCGGTGAACTGGCGGCGGGTTCGTCAGTGACCGGAGTAATGCCCGGCGTTCCCGGAGGATCGATCAGCACGGTGTACTCGCGCAGCACACGGCCGTTCGGCTGGTTCAGTTGCACGAGAAAATTCAGGAAGGGTTCGTTGACCGCTTTGTTGGAGCTCACCCGGATCAGGCTGCGATTGCCCCGCAGGATCGGTGTGAACTTCAGGTCATTGAGAAAGAAAAGCCGTTCGACACCGGCACGGCTGAACTCGTCTGCCGTCGCCAGGCTGACCGACAGCTCGCCCTCCTCCAGACCGGCGGCATCCACCAGGGCGATGTCGGCACGCAACGGTTGATTGAGCGCCGAATGCAGGGTGATCTCACCCAGGCCCAGTGCAGGCGCCAATGCCGAGTAGCTGACAAACCCACCGGCCAGCAGCAGCCTGGCGCAACACCGCAATACAACGTGCCAACTCTCAAGCATGAGCATCCCTTAGATAACCAGAACCAACCAGTGCGTGTTCGCACATCCGTTACGAACACGATATTGCCTGGTAGTTCTTTATAGTCTGCCCAACGGGGTATCTCAAAAAGCCGGCGCTTGCTTATGCCTCAAGATTTTTCCAGGTTGGCCAGTATGTGCCCGTGGACTCGCATGCAGACCTTCAAATCCGCCTCATCGACGCCGTCGAACAGCTCGTGGCGCAGTTGAGTGGCAATGGTTTCAATTTGTTCGATCAGGGGAAGGGCCGGTGCACAGAGGACGATTTTTTTCGCCCGGCGATCTTCGAGCACTGCCTGGCGCTGAACCAGGCCCTGGCTTTCCAGGCTGTCGAGCAGTCGTGCCAGGGTGGGGCCTTCGACGCCGACGCTTTGCGCCAATTCACGTTGGGTCGGGGCGTCGTCAAAACGCGCGAGGTGCAGCAGCACCAGCCAGCGCGCCTGAGACAAACCCAGGCCGGCCAGACGGCGGTCCAGTTCGGCACGCCAGCCGCGCGACATCTGGGCCAGTTGCATGCCAAAGCGGTGTTGATCGGTTAACGGCATAAAACACTCATGGTTAGACTGAAATATAGAAAAACTAATTATTAGTCAGCTAAGCATGACCCTTGGCTTGAGGCAAGGTTTGCTCTGTACTGAATCGTTACATCAATACAACCGTTTCAGGATTTGAGCGTCAGATCTCGAATTCCGATTGCAGTGCGGCACGTACGCAGTACAAAACACCTTCCGGCACACGACCGGCGAACAGCGCAGCAATCTCCGCCACCGGCGGCAACTCACCCTCGCCGTCGAGGAACGCGTCCTGCACTTCCCCCATCAAGTCTTCGGGCAGATCAAGCGCCTGTTCCAGCGACAACTGCTGCTTGCCAATGGCCTCGGCGAGCATGGTGTAGACATTCTTTTCCGAACATTGCAGCTGACCGGCGATTTGCAGCGGCGTCATGCCGGCCCGCGCGAGCGTTATCAATTCGTGGCGCACGTCGGCCACCACTTTTGGTGCCTCGACCTGACCGCCGAGGACTTCGAGGAAGGCCTCGCCGTAACGCTCCAGTTTGCGCGCACCGACACCGCTGACCGTGGCCATTTCCGACAGCGAGGTCGGCTGGCTGCGGAGCATTTCCAGCAAGGTCGAGTCGGGGAAGATGACGTACGGCGGCACCCCATGCTCCTCGGCGAGCTTGCGGCGCAAGGCGCGCAAGGCTTCCCACTGTTCGCGTTCTTCGCCGCGAACCAGTTGGCTTGCCTGGCTCTTGCTGCTTTTCGCCGTGGTTTGCGGCTTGAGGTCACGACGCAATTCCAGGGTCACTTCGCCCTTGAGTAGCGGTCGGCAGGTGTCACTCAGGCGCAGGCCGCCATAGCCTTCGAGATCGATGTCGGCCAGACCGCGAGCCACCAATTGGCGAAACAGAGAGCGCCACTCACTCTCGCCCATCGCCTTGCCGACACCGTATACCGACAGGTGCTGATGGCCGAAGCTGCGGACCTTTTCGTTGTCCTTGCCCAGCAACACATCCACCAGATGCCCGACGCCATAACGCTGGCCGGTGCGATAAATCGCCGAGAGCGCCTGACGGGCCGGTTCAGTAGCGTCCCAGGTCTGCACGCCGTCAACGCAGTTGTCGCAGTGACCGCACGGCTCGGGCATGTCTTCGTCGAAGTAGGCCAGCAAGGTTTGACGACGGCAGCGGGTTTCTTCGCAGAGCGAGAGCATGGCATCAAGCTTGTGATGCTCCAGACGCTTGTGGCGCTCGTCACCTTCGGAGTTCTGCAACATCTGCTTGAGCATCACCACGTCTTGCAGGCCGTAAGCCATCCAGGCATCCGCCGGCAGACCATCACGGCCGCCGCGACCGGTTTCCTGGTAGTAAGCCTCAAGGGATTTCGGCAAATCGAGGTGAGCAACAAAACGTACGTTGGGTTTGTCGATGCCCATGCCGAACGCCACGGTGGCAACCATGATCAGGCCTTCCTCGTTGAGGAAGCGCTTCTGGTGCAGCGCTCGTGTTTCGTTGGGCAGGCCGGCGTGGTACGGCAGCGCCGGGAAACCCTGTTCACTGAGGAACACCGCCACTTCATCGACTTTCTTGCGCGACAGGCAATAGACAATGCCGGCATCGCTGCGCCGCTCCGCGAGGAACGCCAACAACTGTTTGCGCGGCTGCTCCTTGGGCACGATGCGGTAAAAAATGTTCGGGCGGTCGAAACTGGAAAGGAAGCGCTCGGCATCCTGCAGGTGCAAACGATCGACGATTTCTTCGCGAGTACGCTTGTCCGCCGTCGCGGTCAGGGCGATGCGTGGAACATTGGGAAACAGTTCCGCCAACTGGCCCAGTTGCAGATACTCACGGCGGAAGTCGTGGCCCCATTGGGACACGCAGTGGGCTTCGTCGATGGCGAACAGGGCAATTTCAAGGCTTTGCAGGAAGGCCAGCATGCGTGGCTGGACCAGACGTTCCGGCGCGAGGTAGAGCATCTTCACTTCACCGCGCTTGATCCGCGCAGCGAGATCGCGCTGCTGCTCGGCGCTCAGCGTGGAGTTCAACGCAGCGGCAGCGACGCCCAATTCTTCGAGGGTCGCGACCTGGTCGTCCATCAACGCGATCAGCGGCGACACCACCACCGCCAGTCCTTCGCGCAGCAGCGCCGGCACCTGGAAGCACAGGGATTTACCGCCACCGGTAGGCATCAGCACCAGGGCGTCGCCGCCACTGGCCACGCGCTCAATGATTGCACCCTGACGGCCACGGAAACTGTCGTAGCCGAAGATGTCCTTGAGGACGCGTTGAGCCTGTTCGAGCATAAAAACTCCAAAAATCACCGAAACATCCCTGCAAGGCTGGTTCAGAACCACGCAGGCTGCACTGACAAATCGTAAGTGCGCATTGCATGACGCTTCACATTTCAGCCGCGACGCCAGCAGGGCATCACAAAGCGCGGGAGTATACCCGAGGGCTTCCTTGCAAAGGGCGCCGCTTAGAAGAGGATGTTGTGTACATATCCGTTTCTGCGGTAACGGCTGCTATTGGTTTCGCCCTTACGGCGAGTTACTTGGAAAAGCGCCAAGTAACCAAGCGCTC
>NZ_CATKQM010000038.1:0-42241 GCF_949768225.1 Pseudomonas sp. IT-P44
TTTCCAAGTGACTCGCCGTAAGGGCGAAACCGCCAGCCGCCATCACCGCAGCAACGGATATACCCCCACCCAATCCCAAAAACCCTCCCAACCCTAGGTGTGATGAATCTCCCGATCCTTGGTTTCCGGCAAAAAGAACGTCCCAAGAATAGCCGTCATCACCGCAATCACGATCGGATACCAAAGCCCGTAATAGATATCCCCCGTGGCCGCGACCATGGCGAACGCAACCGTCGGCAGGAAGCCGCCAAACCAGCCATTGCCAATGTGGTACGGCAACGACATCGAGGTGTAGCGGATACGCGCCGGGAACAGTTCCACCAGCCACGCCGCGATCGGGCCATAGACCATGGTCACGTAGATCACCAGGATGGTCAGCAGCAACAACACCATCGGGTAATTGGTCTTCGCCGGATCAGCCTTCTCAGGGTAACCGGCGTCCTTGAGCGAGGTGCCAAGGGTGGCGACGAAGGCATCGTTGCGGGTCTTGAAGTCGGCGGCCGGCATGCCGGTGCCCTCGAAGCTCTCGACCACTTTGCCGCCAATGCGAACCTGCGCAACGGTGCCCGGCTCGGCTTTTTCGTTGATGTAGGGGATGGCTTTCTTCGCCAGTACCGTCTTGGCAAGGTCACAGGAACTGGTGAATTTGGCTTTGCCCACCGGGTCGAACTGGAACGAACACTGGTCTGGATCAGCAACCACCGTGACCGGGTTTTTCGCCTGTGCCGCGAACACGTCGGGGTTACCGTACTGGGTCAACGCATGGAAGATCGGGAAGTAAGTCACCGCCGCCAGAATACATCCGGCCATGATGATGCCCTTGCGGCCGATGCGGTCGGACAGGCTGCCGAATATCACGAAGAACGGCGTGCCGATCAGCAGCGAACCGGCGATCAGCAGGTTGGCGGTCTGCGGGTCGATCTTGAGCATTTGCAGGAGGAAGAACAGCGCATAGAACTGCCCGGTGTACCAGACAACAGCTTGGCCGGCAGTACCGCCGAGCAGCGCCATGATCACAATTTTGAGGTTTTCCCAACGGGCGAAGGATTCGGTCAGCGGCGCTTTGGACGACTTGCCCTCGGCCTTCATTTTCAGGAACACCGGCGATTCGCTGAGTTGCAGGCGGATGTATACCGAGATGATCAGCAGCAGGATCGACAGCAGGAACGGAATCCGCCAGCCCCAGGCCTCGAACGCTTCCGTACCGAGAACGGTGCGGCAGGCGAGAATCACCAACAGCGACAGGAACAGACCGAGGGTCGCGGTGGTTTGAATCCACGAAGTGAAATAGCCGCGCTTGCCCTTCGGCGCATGCTCCGCGACGTAGGTCGCCGCCCCGCCGTACTCACCGCCCAACGCCAGGCCTTGCAGCAGTCGCAAGGTGATCAGGATGATCGGCGCCGCGACGCCGATGGTCGCGTAGCCAGGCAGAAACCCGACGATGGCGGTGGAGATACCCATAATGACAATGGTGATCAGGAAGGTGTGCTTGCGTCCGATCATGTCGCCCAGTCGCCCAAACACAATCGCGCCGAAAGGCCGTACGGCAAACCCCGCAGCGAACGCGAGCAGCGCGAAGATGAAGGCGGTTGTCTCGTTGACGCCGGCAAAGAAGTGCTTGGCGATGATCGCGGCGAGAGAGCCGTAAAGGTAGAAGTCGTACCATTCGAATACGGTGCCCAGGGACGAGGCGAAGATGACCTTGCGCTCCTCCCTGGTGATCCCGTGGTTGGGCACGTTGCCCGTGGTGGTGTTGTCGATTGCGGCCATGAGTCTTCTCCGTCTTGCTCTTGTTGTAGGCCGGAGCACCTCACTAGCATCGTCGCACCCAGGCCCTGGGGCTGAAGTTATCGGACTACGGAATGCACAAAGCCTGGCAACAGGCTGACCGCCTCACATCACTGCAAGGTTTCATGAAGCATAATCACCTTCGTGCAGATATCCACTCGCCAGCCTGCAAACCCTCAAATACGCGGAGAACCCGCCATGAATCAGCGCAAAACCGGCTACGCCCCCGTCAACGGCCTGCGGATCTATTTCGAGATTCACGGCGCAGCGCACCCCACGCGACCGCCCCTCGTCCTGCTGCATGGCGGCGGCGACACCCTTGAAACCTCATTCGGTCAGATCCTGCCGGTGCTGGCGGCTGAGCGTCAGGTCATTGCCATTGAACAACAGGGTTATGGGCACACAGCGGACATCGTCGACCGTCCGTTCAGCTTCGAGCAATCCGCGGACGACACGGCGGCACTGCTCGCGTATCTGCACATCGGGCAAGCGGACCTGTTCGGTTTCAGCAATGGCGGCACCATCGCCTTGCAGGTGGCGATCAGGCATCCGGACGTCGTGCGCAAAATCGTGGCGGCGTCGGCGCTGGTCAATCGCGACGGTGCCTATCCGTGGCTCTGGGAAGCGATGGCCAACGCCACGCTGGAGAACATGCCGCCGGAACTGCAGGAGGCGTACCTCAAGGTCGCGCCGCAGCCCGGCAATCTGCGGCTGATGCATGACAAGGCAGCCCGGCGCATGCGTGATTTCAAGGACATCCCCGACGACGATATCCGCCGCATCACCGCGCCGACATTGGTGGTGGTCGGCGACGCCGACGTCATCCGTCCCGAACATGCCGTGCAGATGTTCCGGCACCTGGCACACGCGCAGCTTGCCGTGCTCCCCGGCACCGATCACATGCAGGTGACCACGCGCACCGAATGGCTGGTGCCGATGATCGACGCGTTTCTTGATGCCTGAAAACGGGCATCGTGATACCCGTTTTCAGAGGGCTCAGCCCTGACAGCAGCGCGCCCCGACACGGCAAAAACAGGAGGCGGTGATTTCCACATCGGCCCGCGCCATGGCCAGATCGAGACGGGTCCGCGCCGCCGCGGCTTCGGCGTCCCGCCCCAAGCGTTTCAGGCATTCCACATAACCGTGGAGGCTCCAGACATTGTCCAGATGCCAGGACGCACGACTCAGCGTGTCGTCCAGCCCCAGATCGGCCCGGTAGGCCTGCAAGGCTTCTTCCACCCGCCCCTGCTCCAGCAGCAGCGCACCCAGCGCGTGTCGCACCGGTTGCATCCAGCCCCAAGGCTCGTCGTACGGCAGGTTGTCGTCCAGTGACTGCGCCTCGCGCAGGTGAGCGAACGCGCTGTCGTAGTTGCCTTTGCGGTACTCGATTTCCCCATGCAGCATGGCGCCGGCCACCGCCAGGATGTCGGTGCATTTATTGTTGAAGAGGTAACGCGTTGGCGGCACGCGGGTCAGCGCATTGATGAACAGCCGTTGTTCGGCTTGCGCGGCGGCGATATGCCCGTTGGCCGCGTGCGCCACGCCTCTGGCGTAATGCAGCATCGCGGTGGTCACGCAGTACAGTTCCTGGTCATTGGGCAATGGAGTGGCGAGGATGTCCTGCCATTTGCCGAAGCGGATCTGCACATGCACCTTCATTGACACGAAGCTTTCCAGCCAGTCGGCCATGGGCGGTTGCTCGACGCGCAGCAGTTCTTCCTTGATGGTCGACATCAGCTCGATGGCGGCGTCCAGCGCCGGTTGGTATTGCCCGAGGAACATCGCCGAGTAGAGTTTAAAGTGGTAGTTGTGGCATCGATACAGGGTGTAGAAGTTGAGCGGCCCTTCCCGCTCCAGGAATTTTCGGTCGGCCAGGATCGCTTGGCTATTGGTGTTCATGGCCCCACGGTAATCGCCGCAGAGCACATCGATGTGCGACGGCATGTGGCGCAGGTGCCCGGCGTCCGGCACCAGGTCGCGCAGAACATCGGCGGCGCGCAACGCTCGTTCGGGATGGGGTGACATTTCCAGGGTGTGGACGTACATGTGCAGCACGCCGGGGTGCGGCGCACTGCCCAGTGCCTGCTCCAGCACAGCCAGCGCTTCGAGGGTGTCGGCGCCCGGCGCGGGTTCACCGGTTGTCAGATCCCACAGCAGCCAGGGTGTGCGGTCAATCAAGGCTTCGGCAAACAGCGCCGCCACATCGGGATCGTCGGGAAAGGCTTTATAGACATCGCGCATCGACGCCGCGTAGGCATCGTTCCAGGTGAATAGTTGTTCAACACTGTCGGCAGCGTCGGCCTGATAGCGTTGCTCAAGCGCCCGGATCAGCGCTTGTTCCACCGGTTTGGCACCGTCGCAATGCGCCAGCGCAGTACGCGTCGCCAGTCGGGCCTGGGCGACGGCGTCTTTCAACTCCTGTTCGATAAACGCGTCCCAGCGCTTGTTGTAGTTGGGGCCGCTGGCATAGGCGATTCCCCAGTAGGCCATCGCGCAATCGTGGTCGTGTTCGATCGCCTTGCGGAAACAGCGGATGGATTCATCGTGGTTGTAGCCGTAGCACCACAATAATCCGCGGTCGAACCAAAGCTGAGCCTGTGGCGAACGCGTCGTTACGGGGCGGCTGTAGGTGCCCAAATCGTAATAGTCGTGCATCGGTTTACCCTCTCGATCAGAGCCTGGAACCTCGCAGAAAATGCCTCACGGCCTGACTTGCCGGAGACCGTCGATAGTTCGGGAGATCCAGCATACCCCGGCTGCTCCGGCCGGGCGGTGCAGCCGACGACAGGCTGGCGTCATGGGTTTCCCCGGATATTCCGCTCACCCGAGATCCTGTAGGAGCCGGCTTGCTGCGGGCGGCGTTCCGACGATGGTGTGTCAGCTAAAGAATTGTCGACTGACACTCCATCGTCGGAACGCCGCCCGCAGCAAGCCGGCTCCTACAGTTGGGTGTGGTGTCTGGCCGGTCTGCCCTTGAGCAGGCATGCGCCCGGACGCCCTTTCGCATCATTGGCAAACCATTGCCGGCGTCGATAGTCACCATCAACTCAATGAAGTTCTCTTAAAAACTGTGCGGCGTAACATCAGCTCCATACCAAACAACTACATCCCGGAGCACACCACCATGAAACGCCAACTCTTCCTCAGCATCGCTTTCTCGGTTTTTGCAGTTAACGCTTTTGCCGCTTCTTCTGCTCACCCGGTTGTCGCTGAAGGCGGCTCGGATCGTCTGATTGAAAGTCGTGTGGCCGAAGGTGGTTCTGATCGCCTGATCGAAAACCGCGTTGCCGAAGGTGGTTCCGACCGCCTGATCGAAAACCGCGTTGCCGAAGGTGGTTCCGATCGCCTGATCGAAAACCGCGTTGCCGAAGGTGGCTCTGACCGTCTGATCGAAAACCGCGTTGCCGAAGGTGGCTCTGACCGTCTGATCGAAAACCGCGTCGCCGAAGGCGGTTCCGACCGTCTGATCGAAAGCCGCGCCGTATGAATGAATAACCCTACCGCGGTACTCAAAAAGAAGCCCGGCCTGACCCGCCGGGCTTTTTCGTGCACAAATAAAATCAGCTCCCCCTTAATGCCACTGGCACACCTGTGATACATAGCTCCTGATTGCGAGTCCCGTATCCAATGAGGTTGCCCATGTTTTTCTCCCCACGCCTGCTGCTGACCTGCGCCCTGTCCGGTTTACTCGCTTGCGGCGCACAAGCCGGCACGCCCTCCCCGGCGCCCGCCAGTTTGCAACCGCTGCTGGTGACGATAAACGAACGCCTGAACATTGCTGATCTGGTGGCGCTGACCAAATGGGACAGCCACAAACCGATCCAGGACAGCGCCCGGGAAGCACAAGTCATCGCCAATGCCAGGAATCAAGCGGTTACCCGCAAACTCGACCCGGACGAAATCGCCGAGCTGATCGCCGCACAGATCGAAGCCAACAAACTGGTGCAATACGGACTGCTCGCGCAATGGCAAGCGGCAGGCAACGCGCCTGATGTGCCGCGGCCGGACCTTGCCAATCAAATCCGGCCACAACTGGATGAGCTGCAAAACCGCCTGTTGCAGCACTACGCCGATTTCGCGCCCTATCGCAAAGACCCGAACTGCGCCCAGTGGCTGGCCAAAGAGCGGTCGGCGCTGATCAAGGATGGCCTGCATGGCCAGGCATTGATCCGCGCCACCGGGGATTTGTGCATCATCGGTCGATGAGTCACCTGCCGTCTGCCAGTGCACTCAAGGCTGGCGACTGCTGACACTCTGCGCGCCCTTCTCGAACATCGCTTCGAAACGAGGCTTGTTGGCGGCGTAATAAGCGGCGACGGCCTGGTCGGAAGAGCTTTGGCGCGCCTGCATCATCAACGCTTCGAGATCAGCCTGAGGGATCGAATAGTGGGCGAAGAAGTACGCCACTTCCGGATACTCCTGGCTGAAGCCCTTGCGCGCCATGGCGTGAATCTGCTCGGCGCCGCCAAAGATCTTCTTGGGATCATCCAGATAGCGCAGCGGATATTTGGAGAACATCCAGTGCGGACTCCAGGCATTCACCAAGGACCATTTGCCGCGTTTGAGGTTACGGTCCAACTCGTTGAGCATGCCGGACTCCGATGAGGCAACCAGCTTGTAACCGTCGAGCTTGTACTCCTCGATGGCCTTGACTGTGAGCTTGTACTGGCCGTTGCCGACCTCGGACGTGAGGATCTTGCCGTCGAGCTTTTCCCTGACCTGCGGTTTGTTCAGGTCCTCTACGCTCGCCACTTCGCTGATCGGCACCGAGGTCGGCACCGTCATACCGATACGCCCTTCATAGAGCACGCCGAGGTCTTCGAGCCGATCCTTGTATTTGTCGTAGAACGCCTTGTGGGTACTCGGCAGCCAGACCATCGGGATGAGGTCGATATTGCCGTTGGCCAGGGCCTGGAACTGAATGCCGATGTCGGCCATCACCAGTTTCACCGGTTGTTTTAGATGTTCCTGCAACGCGGTGGTGGCGAGCTTGACGGTGATTTCGGTGTCGGACCAGTTGACCCAGCCAATGCGTACAGGTTGCTGTTCCGCCGCCTGAGTCAGCGCCGCGTGGGTTCCAAGCGCCAGTCCGAACAGGCAGGCACAGGCTGTTTTTCGATACGAATGAGCGTTCATCAGGCGTCTTCCTATTTTACGGTGATAGGCAGGTTGTCTTCGTTTGAACGGCCTTACGGTCGTGAACAGTGCAGTCTTCGCTGCTTCGAATTCGGGCAGCACAGCCCTTCTCCACCGAATCCCTCGCAATCCCTTTTCACATCGTGCCGGGCACGACTGTCGCTCCTCTGCACCCTTTCGAGCCTGATCTTATCGGTGACTTTTGTGTTGCGCAAGAAAAATGTACACGTGTGTCATGAGCAATTGACACCTATGTACATTTATCCTAATTTCAAGTCGCCGAGCCTGATGAAGCCCACTTTGGAGCGCACCACGATGTCCAGCGATCCCTTGCTGCAACCCTACAAGATCAAGCACCTGACCCTCAGAAACCGGATCATGACCACGGCGCACGAGCCGGCCTACCCTATCGACGGCATGCCCCAGGCGCTGTATCGCGCCTACCACGTCGAGCGCGCCAAGGCCGGGGTTGCCCTGACCATGACGGCAGGCTCGGCAGCGGTCTCCCGGGACAGCCCGCCGGTGTTCAACAACGTGCTGGCCTACAAGGACGAAGTGGTCGGATGGCTCAAGGACCTGACCGATGAATGCCACGAACATGGCGCCGCCGTCATGATCCAGTTGACCCACCTGGGCCGGCGCACTCGCTGGGACAAGGCCGACTGGTTGCCCGTGGTCTCGCCTTCGCACCGTCGCGAGGCGTCGCACCGCTCGTTCCCCAAGAAGATGGAAGACTGGGACATCGAGCGGATCATCAAGGATTACGTGGACGCGGCCGAACGCATGCAGGCCGCCGGCATGGACGGCCTCGAATTGCAGGCCTACGGGCATTTGATGGATCAGTTCTGGTCGCCGCTGACCAACGATCTCGACGGCCCTTATGGCGGCTCGCTGGAAAACCGCATGCGCTTTACCTTCGACATCCTGCGCGGGATTCGCCAGCGCGTCGGCGAAGACTTCCTGCTGGGCGTGCGCTACACCGGCGACGAAGCGCTGCCGGGCGGCTTCACCGCCAGTGAAGGGATGCAGGTGTCGCACATGCTCAAGGACAGCGGGCTGGTCGATTTCCTCAACGTGGTGCGCGGCCATATCGACACCGACGCGGGCCTGACCGATGTCATCCCGATCCAGGGCATGCGCAACTCGCCGCACCTTGATTTCGCCGGTGAGATCCGTGCCTCGACAGGTTTCCCGACCTTCCACGCGGCCAAGATTCCCGACGTCGCCACGGCGCGCTACGCGATTGCCTCGGGCAAGGTCGACATGGTGGGCATGACCCGCGCGCACATGACCGATCCGCATATCGTGCGCAAGATCATCGAGAAGCGCGAGGAAGACATCCGCCCTTGCGTGGGCGCGAACTATTGCCTGGACCGGATCTACCAGGGCGGCGCCGCCTACTGCATTCACAACGCGGCGACCGGTCGCGAAACCACCATGCCCCACGAGATTCCCAAGGCGGCGCACCAACGCAAAGTGCTGATCATCGGCACCGGCCCCGCCGGGCTGGAAGCGGCGCGTGTCGCGGGCGAACGTGGCCACGACGTCACCGTGCTGGAGGCGGCGGACCGGCCCGGCGGGCAGATCCGGCTGACTTCGCTGAACGAACGCCGCCGCGAAATGATCGGCATCATCGACTGGCGAATGGCGCAGTGCGAGCGCCTTGGCGTGAAGTTTCACTTCAACACCTGGGCGGAAGCCGACACCGTGCTGGCCCACGAGCCGGACGTGGTCATCGTCGCGACCGGAGGCCTGCCAGACACCGAGGTGCTTGCCCGAGGCAACGAACTGGTGGTGTCGACCTGGGACATTATTTCCGGCGACATCAAGCCTGGCCGCAACGTGCTGATTTTCGATGATGCCGGCGACCATGCCGCCTTGCAGGCTGCCGAAGTCATCGCACAAAGCGGCGCGACCGTGGAGATCGTCACGCCCGACCGTGCATTTGCGCCGGAAGTGATGGCGATGAACCTGGTGCCCTACATGCGCAGCCTGCAAGACCTCGACGTCACTTTTACCGTCACGTACCGCGTCGAGTCGGTGGAAAAGCGCGATGGCAAGCTGGTCGCGACCTTCGGCAGCGACTACGGCAAGGTCAACAAACAGCGTGTCGTCGATCAGGTCGTGGTCAACCACGGCACGCTGCCGCTGGACGACCTGTATTTCGATCTTCGCCCTCACTCAAGCAATGGCGGCGCGGTGGAACAGCACGACCTGATTGCCGGTCACGCGCAGCACATCGTCACCAACCCTCAAGGGCGTTTCCAGCTGTTCAGGATCGGTGACGCCGTGGCGGCCCGCAACACGCATGCGGCGATCTACGATGCCTTGCGGTTGGTGAAGGAAATCTGACCCCCGCCAAGCATCAATCGAGGGAGCTTTTGCTCCCTCTTTTTTTACATCCCGCGTCGGGCGACAGCCGCACCGGCCTGCACAGCCTGGCCCACGATGGCGTCGAGATGTTGATCAGCCATCGACTGCAACGCCGCTGCCGTCACACCGCGATAAGCCATGAGGGCGTCGATCATTTGCAGGGGATCGCGGCTGGCCAGTAGCTGACCGCCACCCACCACCACGCCGTGCGCGGCACGTTGGGCGATCGCCTCGGGAATCCCCGCGACCACCGCCGATTCAACCAGCGCCCTGTAAAGCATGGCCGGGAAAGCAGGCCCGGTGCCGGACAGTGCACTGAGGTAATCGATGCAATCCTCATTGGGCACTTCGTCCGCCGAACCGACGCATTCAAAAAGTCGTTGCACCCACTCGCGGTCCTGTTCGCTCAACTCACCGGCGTTGTACCAAGGGGTGAATGACTGGCGGATTTCCACAGCTGCATTCGGCATCGCCCGCACCACGACTTGCGCACCGGTGGCGGCGCTGATGGTCGCCGCCGGAACACCGGCCATCAGTGAAATCACCCGTTTGCCCCGGGCGTCGATCTGCAGTTCACGAAATTGCTCCGGGCGGATCGACAACACCACGACTTCGCTAAGCTCAACCAACGCTTGGTTATCCGCCAGCACCCGCACGTCAGGCCCGAACGTGCTGCTGCCGGAACGGTTCGAAATCAGCAGGTGATCGGCAGCGATGAAGCCGCTTTCCAGCACCGCATCAGCGATTGCACGGCCCAACCAACCGGTGCCGCCGATGATGCCCAGGGTTCTATTCGGCATCGGGCGTCGCCTCCTCGAAGGTGTCGACCAGCGACACGAAAACACCCGGCTCTTTTTCCGCGTAGCCGAACTTGCCAAAAAAACGATCGAGCTCGCGACGCTTCGGTGCCTTGCCGGTAAACACCGTGACGTACTGCGGAATGCGCCGGAAACGCACGACGATGTCCTCAGTGGTTTTCATCGAGATGTAGCCGATCTGCGTCAGGTAGATCGTCCTGGCCCGCGCATCGGCGGCGTCGGTCTCGTAGCCGAACCGGCGAAACATGCCGGCCAGGGCATTGATCCGCGCCTCGTCAGCCGCGGCGATTTCGTCGGCCACCTCGGCGGACTGCAACGCCCAACTGCGTACGGCAAACTCGAACTGCGAGTCGAACAGCTCAGGGTTCACCCAGCATTCGAAAACGTTGAGGATGGCTTCGGAAATGCTTTCGGCGTAGCTCTCGCACTGGCTGATCAGCCCGCCGGTGTTCTTGTCGCGCCAGCGGGTCAGGAGCGCCGCCAGCAGTTGCTCGCGATCTTCATAGAACCAATAGAAACTGGTGCGCGACAAGTTCAGCCGCTTGGCCAGCGGCATCACGCGCACCGCGTCCACACCGGATTCCTTGAGGGCATCGTAGGCAGCGTCCAGCCAGCCATTGACCGAGCCGCGCCAGCCGGCGTCCTGTGCCTTGGTCCGTGTCTTTCCTGTCTGCGACATCCTCGGGTACCACCGTGTTCTGAAAATGTCGCTCCACTCTACGCTGCACGCCCTCGTGCGTACACAAAATGTACATCAACGTACATTTCAACGACGCATTCGATTACTGCGGCTGAAACGTCTGCAAGTACGCCAGCACATCCTCGATCTTCTGCGGATCGCTGAGCCCCCAGAAAATCATCCGGGTGCCGGGCACCACTTTCTTCGGCGCTTCGAGGTAAGCCGTCAGTGTCTCGCGCGTCCAGACAATGCCGGCGGACTTCATCGCGTCGGAGTACTGGTAGTCCGTCACGCTTCCCGAGGGACGGCCGAAAATGCCGTTGAGTTGCGGGCCGAAGCCGCCCCGCGCCGACTCGCCCACTTGATGGCAGCCGCCGCAGATCCGCGTGAACAGTTTCGCCCCGGCTTCAGCATCCCCCGCCGCTGCCGCCGGCGCGCAAAATGCCCCTGCGGTCAGTGAAAGGACGAAGGTGAGGGTTACAGCTTTCATCATGTTCGATTCCAGTGAAGTCAATCGGCGCACCCGGTGCATTTTCGCGCCTACCTTACCCGATTACCGCCGCCCGACGTGCACCGGTCGCCCAAGCGTCGGCCTGGGCGCGAATCTCCTAAAATGAATCGTGAGACTTGAACGGTTGCCAGCCCCTGGCAACACCGTCGTGAAAGGAGGTGTTCGAGATGCAACTCATCACGCAGAAAATCGATAAGCCGCAAGACACGAATTTCATTCTGGGCCAGACCCACTTCATCAAATCCGTCGAGGACATTCACGAAGCGTTGATCAACGCGGTGCCGGGCATCCGCTTCGGCGTGGCTTTTTGCGAAGCCTCGGGCAAATGCATGGTGCGCTGGTCCGGCACCGATCCTGCCATGATCAAACTGGCCCAGAGCAATGCCCAAGCCATCGGCGCCGGGCACAGCTTCATCATCTTCCTGGGTGACGGCTTCTATCCGCTGAACATATTGAACACGGTCAAGACGGTTCCAGAGGTGTGCCGGATCTTTTGCGCAACCGCCAATCCCACTGAAGTGGTGCTCGCCGAGACAGCACAGGGACGCGCGATTCTGGGTGTGGTGGATGGCTTCTGCGCCAAGGATATTGAAGGCGACGAAGACATTCTGTGGCGCAAAAACCTGTTGCGGCAGATTGGCTACAAGCTTTGAATTTAGCGGCTCATAAGGACTTGCAGTTTTCAACAGTAGGCTAAGCTTGGATCAGCTTATTGCTCACGATGCTCGATTCTGCAGGGTTTTGGTTGTTCTGGAGAGCGTCTGCAACAGCTATCTCAGACAGGCCCAACCCTTTCACGCAGGATTGACGTGATGACCGAGCCCCTTCTCAGCTTTGATGCACTCAAGCGCGCGGCTGCCGCTGGCGAAATCGACACCGTATTGGTCTGCATGGTCGACATGCAGGGACGCCTGGTCGGCAAGCGCTTCCAGGTCGAGTTTTTTATCGACAGCGGCCACGAAGAAACCCACTGCTGCAATTACCTGCTGGCCGACGACATCGACATGGAACCGGTGCCGGGTTACGCCGCAGCCAGTTGGAGCAAAGGCTATGGCGACTTCGTCCTCAAACCGGACATGTCCACGCTGCGGCGCGTGCCCTGGCTGGAATGCACGGCGCTGGTGCTCTGCGATGTGCTCGATCATCACCATCGCAAGGATTTGCCCCACAGCCCGCGGGCGATTCTGAAAAAACAGGTCGAACGCCTGCGTGAACGGGGCTACACCGGCATGTTCGCTTCGGAGCTCGAGTTCTACCTGTTCGATGAGAGCTACGAGGCGATCCACCAGCGCAACTATCACCAACCGAAAACCGCCGGGCATTACATCGAGGATTACAACATCCTCCAGACCACCCGCGAGGAACCGGTGCTGCGGGCGATTCGCAAGCATCTGCAAGCGTCGGGCATTCCCGTGGAAAACTCCAAGGGTGAATGGGGCCCCGGCCAGGAAGAAATCAACATTCGTTACGCCGATGCCATGACCATGGCCGACCACCACGTCATCATCAAGCACGCCTGCAAAGAGATCGCGCAGCTGCAAGGCAAGGCGATCACGTTCATGGCCAAGTGGCGCTATGACGCCGCCGGGTCCAGCAGCCATATCCATAATTCGCTGTGGGACAAGAACGCCAAGAAGCCGTTGTTCTTCGACGCCAAAGCCGAGTTCGGCATGTCGAAACTGATGCGCGCCTGGGTCGCCGGGCAGCTCAAGTACGCCAACGACATCACCTGCTTCCTGGCGCCCTACATCAATTCGTACAAGCGCTTCCAGGCCGGCACTTTCGCGCCGACGCGGGCGGTCTGGAGCCGCGACAATCGCACCGCCGGCTTTCGTTTGTGTGCCGAAGGCAGCAAATCCATCCGCATCGAATGCCGCATCGGCGGCGCCGACCTCAACCCTTATCTGGCCTTCGCCGCGCTGATCGCGGCGGGCCTGGCCGGGATCGACGAGAAGCTCGAACTCGCCGCGCCGTTCGAGGGCGATGCCTACCTCGATGAGCATTTGCCGGAAGTCTCGAAAACCCTGCGCGATGCCTGCTCCGCCCTCAAGGGGTCGAGCATGTTGCGCGAGGCGTTCGGCGATGAAGTGGTCGATCACTACGTGCACACCGCCGAGTGGGAGCAGAAAGAGTACGACCGGCGGATCACCGACTGGGAACTGCAGCGCGGCTTCGAGCGCTATTGAGCACACCATGACTGCGAAGATTCAGCTTATTTCTCCGGTCGATGGCCGGGTGTACGTCGAGCGCCAACAAATAGATACGGCCCGGCTCCTTCAGGCGCTTGAGGCGGCTGCAACGGCCCAGGCGCAATGGAAGCGCCGACCACTGAGCGAGCGTGCAGCTTTTTGCAGTGCCGCTGTGGACGCGATGCTCGCCATGAAAGATGAAATCGTGCCGGAGTTGGCCTGGCAAATGGGTCGACCGGTGCGTTATGGCGCTGGCGAGCTGCGCGGTTTCGAAGAGCGAGCCCGGCACATGATCGCTATTGCGCCCGAAGCGCTTGCAGCCATAGAGCCTGCACCGGTCGCGGGTTTTCGGCGTTACATCAGACGCGAGCCGCTAGGTACGGTGCTCGTGATCGCCCCGTGGAATTACCCCTACCTGACCGCCGTCAACACGATTATTCCGGCATTGATGGCGGGCAATAGCGTCATCCTCAAACACGCCTCGCAAACCCTGCTGGTCGGCGAGCGTTTCGCTGAAGCTTTTCGCCGGGCCAATCTGCCTGAAGGGTTGTTCCAGAACCTGCTGCTCAGTCATGCCAGTACCGCAGTAGCCATCGTCACCGGCGATGTACAACAGGTGAACTTCACGGGTTCGGTGGACGCTGGCCTGCAAGTCCAACAAGCCGCCATCACGGATTTCATCGGCATGGGCCTGGAGCTCGGCGGCAAAGACCCGGCCTACGTTCGCGCCGACGCCAATCTCGAATACGCCGTGGAAAACCTGGTGGACGGCAGCTTCTTCAACTCCGGGCAAAGCTGCTGCGCGGTCGAGCGCATCTATGTGGACCAGAAAATCTATCCCGCCTTCGTCGAGCGCTTCGCCGATTTGACTCGCCAGTACGTGTTGGGCAACCCGCTGGACGAAGCCACCACGCTGGGTCCGATGGTCTCGCCGGCCGCCGCAGACTTTGTTCGCGGACAGATTGCCGACGCGCTGGCCGAGGGCGCCAAGGCGCTGATCGATCCGAAGGCGTTTCCCGCCGACGCGCCGGGCAGCGCCTACCTGGCGCCGCAGGTACTGGTGGACGTCACTCATGAAATGTCGGTGATGCGCGACGAAAGCTTCGGCCCTGTGGTCGGCATCATGCCGGTGACTGGCGACGAAGAAGCCATCGCCTTGATGAACGACAGTGAGTTCGGACTCAGCGCGTCGATCTGGACCGAGGACCTCGCCGCCGCCGAACGCCTCGGCAACGAGATCGCCACCGGCACCGTCTTCATGAACCGCTGCGATTACCTCGACCCGGCGCTGGCCTGGACCGGGGTCAAGAACAGCGGACGCGGCGTCACCCTGTCGCGCCTGGGCTACGAGCACCTGACCCGCGCCAAATCCTTTCATCTGCGCCACGAGGTGTAGGCCATGAACCTGACTGGAAACTGGAACTACCCCACCAGCATTCGCTTCGGTGTCGGGCGCATCGCCGAGCTGGCCGAGATTTGCCGCAGCCAGGGTATCCAACGCCCGCTGCTGGTCACCGACAGCGGCCTGGGGCGTGCGGCGATCACCACGGCGGCGGTGGATGCGTTGCGCGCCGCCGGCCTTGGCGTCGCGCTGTTTTGTGACCTCAAGCCCAATCCGGTCGAGGCCAATCTGGCCGGTGGGCTCGAAGCCTGGCGCACCGGCCAGCACGATGGCGTGGTTGCCTTCGGCGGTGGCAGCGGCCTGGACATGGGCAAGCTCATCGCGTTCATGAGCGGCCAGACCCGACCGGTATGGGATTTCGAAGACATCGGCGACTACTGGACCCGAGCCGACGACAGCCACATCGCCCCGGTGATTGCCGTGCCGACCACAGCGGGAACCGGTTCCGAAGTCGGCCGTGCGGCGGTGATCATCGACGAGCGCACGCACACCAAACGCATCATCTTCCACCCGAAAATGATGCCGCGCGTGGTCATCAGCGATCCGGCACTCACCGTGGGCATGCCGGCAAAAGTCACCGCCGGCACCGGCATGGATGCGTTCGCCCATTGCCTGGAGGCGTATTGCGCTCCCGGATTTCACCCGCTGGCCGACGGCATTGCGGTGGAAGGCATGCGCCTGGTGGCCAACGCCCTGGTGCGCGCCGTACACACACCTTCGGACCTTGAAGCGCGCGCACACATGCTCGCCGCCGCCGCGATGGGCGCCACCGCGTTCCAGAAAGGCCTCGGTGGAATGCACGCGCTCTCGCATCCGGTGGGCGCGCTGTACGACACCCATCACGGCATGACCAATGCCACGTTCATGCCGTATGTGTTGCAGTTCAATCGCCCGGCCATCGAGGAACGCATCATCCGCCTCGCGGCTTATCTGCGCCTGCCCTCCCCCGGCTTCGACAGTTTTCTGGCCTTCGTGCTCAAGCTGCGCAAAGACATCGGCGTGCCGCATACGCTGGTTGAGTTGGGCGTGGATGACCGACAGGCCGACCTGATCGCGGACATGGCGATTGTCGATCCCTCGGCCAGCGGCAATCCCCTGCCATTGACCAAGATCGGTGTGGCCAGCATTTTCGACGCGGCTTATCACGGCCGCGTTTAGATCCAGAGCAGTATCGGTTGGAAAAAGGAGCAGTACGACAAGGTGTTGAAGGCCAGCCCATTGCGCACACGCCAGTGGATTGAATCAAAACCTGATGGGGTACACAGCATGAACCCAGCAAGCCAGCCCGGCACCGACGCGCACGACGAGGACGTCAAGGTGCTGCACAGCATGGGCTACGCCCAGCAACTCTCGCGACGAATGGGCGTTTTCTCCAACTTCGCGATTTCCTTTTCGATCATCTGCATCCTTTCAGGCGGCATCAACTCACTGGCCCAAGGCACCTCGGGCGCAGGGGGTGCGGCGATTGGCATCGGCTGGCCCATCGGTTGCCTGATCTCCGGGGTGTTCGCGCTGGCCATGGCGCAGATTTCTTCGGCCTACCCCACCGCAGGCGGTCTCTATCACTGGGGCTCGATTCTCGGAAACCGCTTCACCGGCTGGCTGA
This sequence comes from Pseudomonas sp. IT-P44, assembly GCF_949768225.1. Lineage (NCBI taxonomy): Bacteria > Pseudomonadati > Pseudomonadota > Gammaproteobacteria > Pseudomonadales > Pseudomonadaceae > Pseudomonas > Pseudomonas sp. IT-P44. The sequence continues at coordinate 16,503 of NZ_CATKQM010000038.1, forward strand.
CGGCCTGGTTCAATCTGCTGGGACTGGTCACGGTGCTCGGCGCGATCAACGTCGGCACCTATTACTTCTTTTTCGGGGCCTTCGGACCGGCGCTGGGAATGGAAGACACCACCACCGTGAGGGTGATTTTCCTGGCGATCCTGACCGGCATCCAGGCCTTGTGTAACCATCTGGGCATCGGCCTGACCGCGAAACTCACCGACTTCTCGGGCTACCTGATTTTCGCCACGGCGCTCGCGCTGACCATCGTCTGCCTGATTTCCGCACCCAGCTATGAGTTCGCCCGGTTGTGGACTTTCGGCAACTATTCCGGTGAAGCCGGCGGCGGTGTCTGGCCACAGGTGTCGAACAGCTGGGTGTTCATGCTCGGCCTGCTGTTGCCGATCTACACCATCACCGGTTATGACGCGTCGGCGCATACCTCAGAAGAAACCCGTAATGCCGCGATGTCGGTGCCGCGCGGCATGGTCATGTCCGTGATCTGGTCGTTGCTGTTCGGTTGGGTGATGCTCTGCTCGTTCGTGCTGATGCTGCCGAACATGGACGAAGCGGCGAAACAGGGCTGGAACGTGTTCTTCTGGGGCATGAACGCCCAGGTGAGTCCGAACATCAAATTCGCGCTGTACGTGGCGATTTTCATCTCGCAGTTTCTCTGCGGGCTGGCGACCGTGACCTCGGTGTCGCGCATGATCTTCGCATTCTCCCGCGACGGTGGCCTGCCCTGCTCGAAAGCACTGGCCTCGGTCTCACCGAAATATCGCAGCCCGGTGGCAGCCATCTGGACCGGCGCGACCCTGGCGGTCTTGTTCGACTGGGGCTCGTCGGTGATCTCGATCGGGGCAACGCCGGTCTACACCATCGTGGTCTCCTGCACGGTGATCTTCCTGTTTTTCTCTTTCATCATTCCCATCGTGCTGGGCCTGTTCGCCTACGGAACCTCGAAGTGGCCAACCATGGGGCCGTGGAACATGGGGCACGCTTTTTACTCCTTGTTCGCCGTGCTCTCGGTGCTCTCGATGGTGGTGATCTTCGTCATCGGCATCCAGCCACCGAACGATTGGGCGCTGTACATCACCATCGGCTTCCTGGTGCTGACGGCCATCGTCTGGTTCGGTTTTGAAGCGCGGCGCTTTCAGGGGCCGCCGATGGGTGACCTGATCATCAAGCGCCAGGCGGAAATTGCGGCGGCGGAGGCGGCGCTGAACAAGCAGGCGTGAAGGCTTTACCCGTAGGAGCGAGCAAGCTCGCTCCTACAGTCACTGTCGATTTGTATCAGTGTGTATTTTTGCGGGGTGATCTTACACGGCGATACACAAGCGCCGGTTCAGGACACATCCGCATTACATGGAAGTGGAAAAGTGGGCCACATCGGAAATTCAGATGTTTTCCGATGAACAGCGATTTAGAAGCGCCCACCAACCTCAGCAGGAACCGCCATGATCAATCAAATCGACACCGTGCTTTACACCGGCAAGACCCACACAACCGGAGGCCGCAATGGCGAGTCGCGAAGCGACGATGGCCGTCTGGACGTCAAGCTTAGCGCCATAGGTTCTTCCGGCAGCGGCACCAACCCTGAACAACTGCTGGGCGCTGGTTGGTCGGCCTGCTTCATCGGTGCCATGGGCAAGGCAGCCATAGCGTTGAAAGTGACCTTGCCGACTGACGTGTCTGTCGATACCGAAATAGACCTGGGCAAGACCGAAAACGCCTTTTTCCTGCAAGCGCGCCTCAACGTGAGCCTTCCCGGCCTGGACCCGGCAGTTGCACGGTCGGTGGTGGATGCCGCGCACCAGACCTGCCCGTATTCGAAGGCGACCCGTGGCAACATCGATGTCGTGATCAACCTGATCTAACCGGGACGACAAGCGCGGCCTGCCATTGCGGCAGGCTGCGCTGGCGATCGCTTACTGAACGTTTTTCAGCTTGATCACATCACCGGAAACCTTGGTGGTGTAACCGCTCAGGACCCAGGCCCAGAACCAGTTTTCCTGCACTTGGGTGTTGATCAGTGCATCGCCGCCCTTGGCCTTGATCGCCGCGTCTTGCGCGCGAACAAAACGGCTGTTCTGGCGAATCGGGATGACGCCGAACAGCATCAGGCCCGTGGCGCTCGCTTCACTGTGGCCAATCACCGTGTATTGGCTTGCATCGTATTGCTGAGTCTTCATCGGGGCGCCGGTGCAACCCGCCAGAACCAGGCCGAACAGGGTAACGGCAACAACTTTGCTGAGGTGATTCACTGAATGACTCCTTGGGTAAACGCCCGGGATCCGTCTCTCGGGCGGCGCATACTCTACCGGAAATGATGGCCAATTGGTATCAGTCCACTCACCTCGGCAAGCCTGGCGCCTGCGATCGCGGGGTGTCCGGGATGATGGATTCACCCCAAACCTGTAGGAGCCGGCTTGCTGGCGATGGCGATTTTACGGACGCCTTCGCCGGCAAGCCTGGCTCCTACGGATCGCGGGGTGGCGGGGATTGGGGGCTCACCCAAATCCTGTAGGAGCCGGCTTGCCGGCGATGGCGATTTCACGGACGCCTTCGCCGGCAAGCCTGGCTCCTATGGCTCGCGGGGTGGCCGGGATCGGCAAGTCAGGCAAACCGCTTCAACGAAAACGCCGACAGGTCCAGGTCACTGCTGCCACGCACGCACCACTGCGCCACCGCCTCGCCCAACGCCGCGGAATGCTTGAAACCATGTCCCGAGCAGGCCGACACCACCAGGGTGTTTTTCAGTGACGGATGCTCGTCGATGATGAAGTGCGAATCCGGCGTGACGGTGTACGCGCACACCGCCGACTTGACCACGCGCGAAGTCACGCCTGCGATCCGGCCGCGCACCTGACGTTCGAACATGTCGTTTTCTTCAGCGGCACTGACGGTGCGGTCCAGCGTGTCTGGCGAGGATTCTTCAATGTATTGCTCCGTCGCGACTTTCACGCTGCCCTCGCCCGGTAACGGCGGGAAGCCGTAAAAGGACTGCGCCGGACCGTGGCTGAAGATGAACGTGGGTGACACCTCGGCGAACCGCGCGTTCTCCTCCTGCTCAAACCAGAACAGTTTCTGCCGACACACCCGCAACAAGCGGTCAAACGGCTGTCCCAACAAGTCCCGGGACCACATGCCGGCACTGACCACGACTTTGTCGGCGCGGATCGTGCGCTGATCAGTGGTGAGGGTGACGCCCTGCTTGTCCGAGCGGATGTGCGTGACGGTTTCGCCCTTGAACAACGTGGCGCCGTGTTCCTCGGCGAGCTGCAATTGCACCGCGATGCAGCGTTCCGGCCGGACGTAACCGCCACTCGGTTCGAAGTAGCCGACGGCAGTGTCCAGCACCTGGGAAAATTGCGGGAATCGCTGGCGAATCTGTTCGGCGGACAACACCTCATGCTCGATGCCGTAGGTGTTCGCCAGTTGAAGGGTGCGGTTCGTGAAGTCGTTGGCATCGTCGGCGTCATAGCCGGGGCTGGAGCTCAACACCAGCACGCCGCACTGCTCGAACAGCGACTCGCCGGACAGCGCTTCGAGCTCTCGCCAGATCCGATGCGAGTTGCGGACAATGGGCACGTACGCGGCACCTTCGCCGACCGAAAGCCGAGTGATGCGCGTGTCCCCATGGCTGGAGCCCTGAGTGTGGGGAGGATGATGGCGGTCGACGCCGATGACCCTGACCCCGGATTTCGCCAGTTGATACACCGTCGCGGCGCCCATCGCGCCGAGTCCGAGCACCGCTACTTCACACCGATGTTCCATATCGTCACCGTCCCGAAAAGGATCATTTGAGTCTGAAAGCCGCTGAAAACTCAACAACGAAAACAGGCGGCCTGAGCCTGCCGATTCAGGATTCATGTGAAATCCGACAACAGTGTTTGTCCGGTCGACCAATATATGGCCAAGCCATAAACACCTAGCATCGACTCTACCCAGCGAGCCATTGAAGTTGTCAGCAACTTGCTCGCCGGGCAACAACCCCGAAATAGTCGATGCCAAGGTGAATACCATGAACGTTTTAAAAGCAGCGCTGTTCCTTGCTCTTGGAAGTTTAACCGCACAGGCCTTTGCAGACGAAAGTCATGCCAATGCAGAAGCCGGCCAGGTACCGGTTGAAAGCTACACCTACGGAATGAAGCTCGATATTCAGAAGATCATTACGGTGTCGGACATCGCGAACGAATGCGCACCGGTGCCGGCCCAAATGACGTATGAAGACTCTCACGGTCAACGGCATATCCTGCAATATCAAGTCATGGGCACAGGCTGCTCGAACGGTTGAGTCACGTGCGGACGATGGAGGGTCGACACTCCATGCCTGCCGCGCCTGTCAGGGTTTTGCTGGCGAACCGACAATGTCCTCATCGGAGGCCAACAGACCCGGAATGTAGTCTTTCAGAAACTCCACCCATGTCTTGATCTTCGCATCCACGAACTTTCGTGACGGGTAGATGGCAAACAAGTTGAATTCCTCGAAATGATAATCCGGCAACACCCGCACTAACGTGCCCGCTCTCAGTCCGTCCACGGCAGACGCAATGGGTTGAATACCGATCCCCATTCCATTCTTTATCGCGACCGTCATCGCATCGGCGGTGTTCACGTGAAAGGGAGAGACCGGAACGTTCACCGTCTCCACGCCGTCCGGCCCCTCGAATGCCCAGTTTTCAACCGGCATGACCGTATTCACAATCCGCAGACAATCATGTGCGCCAAGCGACCCTGGAGAATCAGGGTGTCCGCGTTTCTTCAAGTACGCCGGCGAAGCGCAGAGGATGCTGTAAGTGATGCCCAGCCTTTGAGCGACAAACCCGGAATCGGGCAAGTCCCGCGCTAACACGATCGACATGTCATACCCCTCCTCCAGCAAATCGGGCAGCCGATTGGTCAGGGTCAGATCAAACATCACCGAGGGGTGAGTCTCTCGGTACTTGGCAATCGCATCGATCACGTAATGGTTGCCGATGGCGGACATCGCGTGAATCTTCAGCCGGCCCACCGGCGTGATGTGAGCGGTTCCTGCCTCCTCATCGGCTTCACGCACCTCTTCAAGAATTTTCTCGCAGCGCTGCAAGTAGCGCACACCGGCTTCGGTCAAAGCCAGGCGTCGAGTGGTCCGGTTGATCAGGCGTGTTTGAAGCCGGGCTTCCAGACTGGTCACCGCTTTGGAAACGTTGGTCGTGGTGGTGTCCAGCATCAGCGCCGCCGCCGTAAAACTGCCGGTTTGGGCGACAGCCACGAAAAAACGCATGGTCTGGAAAATGTCCATCGCAAGGCCTCAAGGGTCTGGATAAAAAAGGGCGGCCTTACAGAAAGCCGCCCCTCTCGAATCGGATTACTTCTTGCGCGCAATAAACCCGGGAACACCGGTTTCCACCACCGAGTTGAACCGTACCCGAGTGGTGATCTCTTCCTTGATTTCAAGCATCGCCCGGTGTGGCAGCGTGGACAGATCGAAGTTTTCCCGGATGTGGCTCGGTGTCGCCGACGTGGTCAGAAAAGCCACGCCCCGCTGCACCGACCAGGCCAGCGCCACTTGCGCCGGGGTCTTCTGCACGCGCCGAGCGATCCCGGTAATCACCGAATCCTCCAGCACGTTGGGCTCCATGCCGTGGCCGAGTGGTGCAAACGCCAGGACGATAATTCCATGTTGCTGACAAAACTCAAGCAGTTCCCATTCCGGCAAATAAGGATGGGACTCGACCTGCACGACGGCGGGTTTGATCCGCGCCTCGGCGACAATCGTCTGCAACGCCGGCAACGTGATATCCGACAAGCCGATGGACTTGCACCGACCTTCATCCACCAGACGCTCAAGTGCCCTCCATGTCTCGATCAACGTGACCCCTGAATCGTAGATGACGTTGCCTTGCTCGTCCCTCGGGTCCTGGTTTTCACCGGGTTGAAAGGCAAACGGCGTATGGATCAGGTAGCAGTCGATGTAGTCCACTTGCAGCCGTCGGCAACTGGCCTCGAACGCCGGTTGAACCCGCTCGGGGCGATGGTTGGTGTTCCACAGCTTGGTGGTGATGAACAGCTCTTCGCGGCGGATTGTTCCGCTCGCCATCACCTCTTGCAGGGCAATGCCGACCTGTTCTTCATTTCGATAGCGTTCTGCACAATCGAAATGACGAAAGCCCGCGTGCAGGGCCTCCTTGACCGCTTGCGTGGTGACCGCAAGATCTCGAAACAGCGTGCCGAACCCAACCGCCGGCATTTCACCCGCGCCATGGTTGAGCACAAAACGCTGATCGCGAAGTGCATCGTGAAAGGCTTCGTAAGGCATCTCTTTACTCCAATTGTCGGGGCCGCAGCCGCTATTGATACGCAGGGTTCTGTGCTTCGCGTGTGGCCACCCGTTGCTCGAATGCGCCTACGGAATTACCGCCGAGCGCCACGTACAGGCGCACCGTGTCGAGGTATTGCGCCGTCCTGATCCGGATTCGGCCCAGCAACGCCTGTTGATAAGCGCGCTCCGCTTCCAGCACCTGGAGAATGCTGTTCTCGCCTTGCGCATAGGCTTGCTGGTTCAAGCGCAAACTGGTTTCGGCCGCGCGCAATGCGTCTTCCTGGGCGAGGTTTTCCTCGGCGTCATGGTTGATGGCTTGCAACGTGTCGGCGACCTGGCCGAACGAACTGATCACGGTTTGCTGGTAACCGGCGAGTGTCGCGTTGTAGCCGTCGATGGCAGCCTGACGTTCAGCCTTGAGCGTTCCGCCATCAAAGATCGGCCCTGCCAGCCCTGCCGCGAAGCCCCAGAGTGCGGCGCCGCCATTGCCCGAAGCGGCCTGTGCCAGCGACGCGGACAACGTGACATGGGGATAGAGGTTCGCGGTCGCGACGCCGACGGCAGCGCTGGCCATGTGCAGTTCTGCTTCTGCCTGGCGCACATCCGGCCGGTCGTGGGCCATTTCAGAAGGCAAGCTGACAGGCACGTTGGCCGGCAATACAAACTCGGCCAGGTCGAAGTCCGGCGCGATCCAGTCGCCCGGGCCTTTGCCCGTCAGAATCGAGAGTGCGTGGCGAGCCGAGTCGCGCTGCTGAGCCAGAGGCGGCAACAACGTGCGGTCTTGAGCGAGCCGGGTTTCGGCCAGCGAAACATCGATCTGCGTAGTGCTGCCATTGGCGTGGGCCATACGCACGAGGTCGAGGTTTTTCGCGTCGTTGGCCAGCAGCTTCTCGACGGCTTGCATCTGCGCATTCGCCGACGCCACCAGCAACGCCTGACTGGCGACATTCCCGGTCAGGGTCAGGTACGCCGCTTCGTAGCGATGTTTTTGCAGATCGGCAAACGCTTCCTGTTGTTCCACCAAGCGCTTGTTGCCGCCGAACGCGTCCAGGTCAAAACCGACCCGTGGCCCGATTGCATAGTAGTTGGAGATGGCCGGCTCTTTGGCGTTATGAACCCGTTGACGGCCCGCCTGGGCGCCAAAATCGACTTGCGGGTACAACGCACCTTCCGCCGCCGTTACCGAGGACGCCGCCTGGCGAATGGTTGCATCCGCCGCCACCAGTTCAAGATTGCCCGCAATGGCCCGACGTACCACCGTGTCGAGCTTCTGCGAACGGAACGCCGTCCACCAGTCACCGCGGACCTTCTGGCCCAGGTCAATCTGCTTGTTGCCACGCTGACCGAGCCGCTGTTCGGCCTGTTGATCGTAGTGCTGCGACTGGCTCGGCGCAGGCATCTGGTAGTCGGGGCCGACGGTACAAGCGGTCAGGAACACCAGCACTGCCGCCGCGCCGAACGTGGTTTTGAACGTCTGTCTGTTGATTGCGAGCGCATGAGATTTCATTTGGCACACTCCACGAAAACTAGTTGGCCGCAGCCGGCTTGCGAAGGAAGACCACCAGTGGACTCACCACCAGCATCACCACCAGCAAAATCTTGAATTGACCGATCAGCGCGATAAAAGCCGCCTGGCCCGTGATCATTTCGTTGAGCCCTTCCAAGGCTTGCAGGGACGTCGGCACGGAAAGCGCAGCCGCGCGATAAGGCGTCAGGTTGCTGACCAGCGCCGTGTGCATCGCTTGCGTGTTGTTGAAGAAAAACAACTGCACAATCGCAACGCCCAGCGTGCTGCCGTACACCCGTGACAGGTTGAACAGACCCGTGCCTTCGGGGCGCAACGCGGGGTCGAGCGTGCTGAACGCAACCTTGGTCAGCGACGGCATCAAGACGCCGATGCCAATGCCCTGAACCGCACCGGCCACCGCCACCGGCCACTCGTCCATCAACGGCGAATAACCGAGCATCAGCCAGTTGGCATAGACCACCAGGGCGACGCCTGCCGCCACGAACCCGCGGCGGTCGAAGCGCTCGGGAACACGCCCCATCAGCAGGAACGCGCCGACCAGTCCGACGCCACGCGGGATCGTCAGGAACCCCGTGGTGTCCGGCGGGTAGCCGAGAATTTCGTCGAGCATCGGCGAGGTCAGCGCCATGGTCGACAACAGCACGAAACCCACGGCGAAAAAGATGATCGTCGACAGCACAAAATTGCGGTCGTCGAACAAACGCTTGTTGAGAAAGTGCACCTTCGCCGTCAGCACATGCACCGCAAACAGATAGAACCCCAGTGCACTGCCCAGTGCTTCCAGACAGATCTCGGTCGAGGCAAACCAGTCCAGGCGTTCACCACGGTCGAGCAGCATTTGCAGGCTGATCAAACCCAGCGTGAAAGTGCCAAAGCCAAAGAAGTCGAATGACGGCCGCTGCTCGGCCTTCTTCTCCTTCAGCAAAAGCGCCATCACCAGGAAGATGTAGGCCGACAACGGCAGGCTGATGTAGAAGATCGGCCGCCAGTCGAAGTGTTCGCCGACCCAGCCACCGATGCTCGGCCCGCTGACGATGCCGAACAGCACGATGGCGGTCCACGTCGCGCCAAACTTCGCACGCTTCTCGAGGGCCAGGGTCTCCATTGAAATCGCCATCGACAACGGCGCAAGCACGCCACTCGCGAGCCCCTGGATGATCCGCGCGCCGACGAATTCCGGCGGCGTCGCGGCCAGCGTCGCAAGCAGCAAGCCAAGGGCAAAAAAGGCCAGCGCGGTCAGATAAACACGCTTCAAGCCATAACGCCCGGCGAGCCATTGCGCGACCGGCAGGGTGATGGCGCTCGCCGCGAGGTACGAGGTGAAAATCCAGCCCGCCTGGTCGTCGGTCATCGACAGGCTGCCCTGAATCAACCTGAGTACCGCGTTCGGAACAGGCAGGTTCGCCGACTGCATGTACGTCGCCAGCAGCGCCGCGAACCTCAGCGCATGCGCGCCCTCTCCCGCCGGGTGTCCACTCTGTTGGCTGTTCATCAGGCGCCACCCGCAGTCAACAATGCTTTGAGCGGATGCCACCACGGCGTGCGATAGCCAGTATCAACCTTGACCGTGGCGCTGGTGCCCGAAAACAGCGCCAGGGCAGGATCCGCCTCATCGAGTTCGAGGCGCACCGGAACGCGCTGGACCACCTTGACCCAATTGCCGGTCGCGTTCTCCGGTGGCAGCAGGGCGAAGTCCGAGCCGGCCCCCGGGCTCATGCTGGTGACGTGGGCCTTGAATACGTGATCGGGATAGGTATCGATGCTGATGGTCGCTGCCTGCCCGGGGCGCATATGGGTGACCTGCGTCTCGCGGAAGTTGGCCTCGATCCAGATCTCACGATCGGACAGCAGCGCAAAGGCCGGCGCGCCGTTGTTAACGAAGTTGCCCACCTGCAAGTCGTCAACCTTGGCGACAATGCCATCGTCCGGCGCGTACACCGTCGCATACCCGAGGTAGAGCTGCGCCTCGTCCAGTTGAGCCCTGGCCTCGCGCACCGTCGGGTGACTGTCCGCGTCGATGTTCGGGTTGCCGCTGAGCGCGACGACGGTGCTGGCGATCTGTTGTTCGATCGACGCAATGCGCTGCCGTGCCACTTTCAGGTCGGTGTCCGCCCGCTCGTAAACGGCCCGCGAAACAAACTCGGAGGCGACCAGCGCTTTCTTGCGGGCGAACTCTTTCTGGTCGAAATCCGCCGACTCTCTGGCGGACTGCAACTCGGCCTGCTGCTGCCGGTAACTGGCCTTGAGCCCATCGATGCGCAGCCGCGCGACGCTCAACTGTGCTTCTGCACGGTTGACCGCGATCTGAAACGGCTCCGGGTTAATGCGGAACAGCACCTGGCCTTTGCGCACAGGCTGATTGTCCTGAACCGCAATCTCGACGACCTGGCCGGAAACACGTGCGTTGATCGAGGCCTTGGCCACCCGGGCGTAGGCGTTGTCGGTCGAAACAAAGGGCTCGCCCGCCTGATAGCGTGCGTAGCCAAACGCGGCGAAAAGCAGCGGCACACCGACCATCAGCAGGGGCCGCATTTTCGCTTTGAACGGTTTCTTCACGGGCGCGTCAGCCGGGTTCGGACCGGGATGCCCGAGGGTCTGTGTCGCTGAGAGATCGAACTGTTTAGTCATGATCGAATACACCTTAAACCGGGAAATCGGGCTAACACCCACTGGAACAGCGCCTTACCGTGTGCGGTCGGGAGGATCGCTCCGCCGCACCTGTTTCGTAGCCGCAATACCCCGATCGAGCTCCGCTACAACAAACCCGCAAGCAAGGAATTTCTGGTTCCTTAATTTTGTGCGATGGTGTAAGAATATAGCCACGCCACCCCCAGACTCAAGGATTTTGTACGACATGGCACAAAATAAAACTACCGAGGGCAAAGGACGCGGCCGTCCTCGCGCCTATGACCCGCAGACCGCCTTGCAACAAGCGCTCGGTGTGTTTTGGAACACCGGCTATTCCGGTGCGTCTCTGGACAGCATCGCCAGCGCAGCCGGGATGAACCGGCCAAGCCTGTACGCCGCGTTCGGTGACAAGCACGCGCTCTATATCAAAGCGCTTGAGCAGTATTGGGAGTTCGCCGCCGCCGCCATGCACGAGGCGCTGACGAGCGAAGAGCTGACGTTGCGCCAGGCATTGATGCAGTTTTACGAGGGGCAGTTATCGATCTACTTCTCGGGTGACGGCCAACCCCGTGGTTGCTTTGCGATTGGCACGGCGACCACCGAAGCCGTCGAAGATCCGGAAATTCGCGATGTACTGTCGGATCGACTCAGCCGACTGGATGCCGACCTCGAAGCGCGTCTGCGCGTGGCCATTGATAAAGGAGAGCTCAAGGACGATGTCGATGCTGCGGCCCTCGCCGTGCTCGCCTCCTCCCTGCTGCACAGCATTTCCATCCGTGCGCGGGCGGGCAAATCCCGGGCGGAACTGACCGGGCTGGCACGCAATGCGGTCAATGTGATCTGCGGTTGAGCGACGTCATGACGGGCAACAGACTCGAAGACAGGCTGGCCAAGCATCTGGCGGTGGTTTTTTGCGGCATTAACCCCGGCATGATGGCCGCCGCCCAAGGGCACCATTTTGCGGGCCGTAGCAATCGCTTCTGGCGCACCCTTCATCTGGCCGGTTTTACGCCGCAGGAAGTTCGCCCGGAAGATGACCGGACAATCGTGCAGTATCACTGTGGTTTAACGGCCGTGGTTGAGCGGCCAACGGCGCGCGCGGATCAGTTGTCGGTGGATGAATTCATCGCCGCCGCTGCGCAGTTCGAACAGAAGATCGCGCACTATGCGCCACGCTGTGTGGCTTTTCTCGGCAAGGCCGCCTATGGCGCGTTATCCGGCCAGCGCAACGTGGCCTGGGGGCTTCAGTCGCAAACGTTCGGCAACGCCTCGGTCTGGGTCTTGCCCAACCCCAGTGGCCGCAATCGCGCTTTCACCCTGGATCAACTGGTTGACGCGTATCGACAACTCTATCTGGCCCAACTTGGTGTTAAATAGCACGCTGTCGCGTAATGCAGTGCAACGAGAACGGATATGAGAACCCATTTTGAGAAAAGTGATGCCCCTGAGCCAACGCTCCCGCGTGATGGAAACATTCAACCCGTCACCCCTCAGCAGCCGGTGGTAAGCGCATGATCGAAGTCACTGAAGTGTCCATTACCGAACTGCGCGCGGCGCTCGAATCCGGGCAGACCACCGCCGTCGAACTGGTGCAGGCTTACCTGGCCCGGATCGATGCCTACGATGGCCCGGACACCGCCACCGCGCTCAACGCCGTGGTGGTGCGCAATCCCGAGGCGCTCAATGAAGCGCGGGCGTCCGATGCCCGTCGGGCCAAAGGTCAAACGCTGGGGCCGCTCGATGGCATTCCCTATACCGCCAAAGACAGTTATCTGGTCAAAGGGCTGACCGCCGCCTCTGGCAGCCCCGCTTTCGCCCACCTGATTGCCTATCGCGATGCGTTCACCATTGAACGGCTTCGCGCCACGGGTGCGATCTGCCTGGGCAAAACCAACATGCCGCCGATGGCGAACGGCGGCATGCAGCGCGGGGTCTACGGCCGTGCCGAAAGCCCGTACAACGCTGACTACCTCACCGCCCCTTTCGCCTCGGGTTCGTCGAATGGCGCCGGGACGGCGACCGCCGCCAGTTTCGCGGCCTTCGGTCTCGCGGAAGAAACCTGGTCGAGCGGTCGCGGTCCGGCCTCGAACAACGGTTTGTGCGCCTACACGCCGTCGCGCGGGGTGATCTCGGTGCGCGGCAACTGGCCGCTGACGCCGACCATGGACGTCGTCGTGCCCTTCGCCAGAACCATGGCCGACCTGCTTGAAGTGCTCGACGTGGTGGTGGCGGAAGATCCCGACACCCGTGGCGATCTGTGGCGGCTGCAACCCTGGGTGCCGATTCCGAGCGTCGCCTCGGTGCGCCCGGCGTCCTATGCCGAACTTGCGGCGAACACCGATGCACTGGCCGGCAAACGCCTCGGCGTTCCGCGCATGTACATCAACGCCGATCCCGACGCGGGCACGAGCGACGCACCGGGCATCGGTGGGCCGACGGGGCAGCGCATCAACACGCGTCCATCGGTGATCGGGCTCTGGGAAGAGGCCCGCAAGGCACTTGAAGCGGCGGGCGCCGAAGTGATTGAAGTCGACTTCCCGCTGGTCTCCAATTGCGAGGGTGATCGTCCGGGTGCGCCGACGGTGTTTACCCGAGGCCTGGTGTCGAAAGAGTTCCTGCATCATGAGTTGTGGGACCTGACGGCCTGGGCATTCGATGATTTCCTGCAGGCCAACGGCGATCCGAAATTGAACCGTCTGGTCGATGTCGACGGGCCGCTGATATTCCCGCACGACCCGGGAACCCTGCCCAACCGCGAGGGCGACTTGGTCGCTGGCATGGACGAATACGTGCGGATGGCCGAGCGCGGCATCACCCCGTGGGATCAGATCTCCACAGTGTCTGATGGCTTGCGCGGGCTGGAAAAAACCCGTCGAATCGACCTGGAAGACTGGATGGATCGGCTGGGGCTCGATGCGGTGCTGTTCCCGACAGTGGCCGACGTTGCGCCGGCGAATGCCGATGTCGACCCGGCCGCTGCGGACATCGCCTGGAGCAACGGCATCTGGGTGGCCAACGGCAACCTCGCCATCCGGCATTTGGGTGTGCCAACGGTCACCGTACCGATGGGCGTGATGCCGGACATCGGCATGCCCGTCGGCCTGACGTTTGCCGGTCGCGCCTACGACGATTCGACGCTGCTGCGCTTCGCCTCGGCATTCGAGTCGACGGGAACCAAGCGCCTGATCCCGCCTCGAACCCCACCGTTGTCGGCCGCTAAAAAGTAGAACCGAGCGGTTTCACAGGGCAAGGCGTTGGTCGAAGTGTTCTTCCTTGAGAATATCGAACAACGCCTGCGCCGCCGCCGACAACTCCACCCCAGGCTTGGTCAACACCCCGATCGCCCGTTCCACCACCGGGTCACGCAGGGTAATGCACCGCGCGCCCAACTCGCGCATCTGCCCGGCACACAACGCCGGCACCGCGCTCACCCCCAGGCCGCTGGCGACCATTCTCCCGACTGTTGCCAACTGATGGCTTTCAAACTCCACCGGCAACTTCATCCCCCGCGTTTGCAAGTGCTCCTCCAGCATCACCCGCACTGTCGACGGTCGCTGCAAGGTAATGAAAGGCTCTTCAAGCAACGTCTGCCAATCAATGTCTTCGCGCTCTGAAAAAGGCGAATCAAACGGCACCACCGCCACAAACCGGTCCCGGTACAACGGCGTGAATTGCAGCGACGAACTTTGCGTCGGTTCAAACGCTACGCCCAACTCGACCTGCCGATCGCGCACCATTTCCAGCACCTGCTCGTTGATCACGTCATTCACCGTGACGTTGACCTTGGGATAGCGCGCGCGAAACGTCTTGAGGATCGGCGGCAGCAGGTTCCCGGCAAACGACGGCATCGCCGCCAGCGTGATGCGCCCGCGCTGCAGGGTAAAACGCTGGCGCAGTTCGTCCTCGACATTGTCCCAGTCCGCGATCAATCGGCGGGCCAACGGCACCAGCGACTCACCCTCGGGCGTCAGCGCCACGTTACGCGTGTTGCGGGTAAACAGCCGCCCGCCCAGGCCCTCCTCCAGCGCCTTGATGGTCAGGCTCAGCGCCGATTGCGACAGGTGCAATCGTTCGCAGGCGACGGCAAAGCTCAGACTCTGGGCCACGGCTAAAAAAGCCCTGATCTGCTTGACTGTCATAGGCTAACTGCTCCAGTAATGAGCGCAGGTGCTTTCTGTAGGAGCATGGCTTGCCCGCGATGGCGTCCTGGAGATCGTCATCGCGGGCAAGCCATGCTCCTACAGGATTTATTGGTGAGTTTTATCTATCAATCAACCTTAAAAATCAACTTAACAAATAAATCCTCCAGCGCGACACTCCATCCCATACGGCTAGCCAGCCGCCCACAAAGAATAAAAGAGGTGCATATGGCAGGTTTCGACAAGCGCGTGAGTTCCTACGAGGAAGCTCTGGCAGGTCTTGAAGACGGCATGACCGTAATCGCTGGCGGCTTCGGCCTGTGCGGCATTCCGGAAAACCTGATCGCCGAGATCAAGCGCAAAGGCACCCGTGACCTGACCGTGGTTTCCAACAACTGCGGCGTCGACGGTTTCGGTCTTGGCGTGTTGCTGGAAGACCGGCAGATCAAAAAAGTAGTGGCCTCCTACGTTGGCGAAAACAAGCTGTTCGAAGACCAACTGTTGAAAGGCGAAATCGAAGTCGTCCTGACGCCCCAAGGCACCCTCGCCGAAAAAATGCGCGCGGGCGGCGCCGGCATCCCGGCGTTCTTCACGGCTACTGGCGTCGGCACCCCGGTCGCCGAAGGCAAGGAAGTGCGCGAATTCCACGGTCGCAAGTACCTGATGGAAGAATCCATCACCGGTGACTTCGCCATCGTCAAAGGCTGGAAAGCCGACCATTTCGGCAACGTCATCTACCGCCACACCGCCCAGAACTTCAACCCGCTGGCCGCCACCGCCGGCAAGATCACCGTGGTCGAAGTCGAAGAAATCGTCGAACCCGGCGAGCTGGACCCGGCGCAGATCCACACCCCTGGCATCTACGTCGACCGGGTCATTTGCGGCACGTTCGAGAAGCGCATCGAACAGCGCACCGTGCGTAAGTGATCCCCTGCCCCCGGACCGAATGAAGGAATAACAACAATGGCACTTTCCCGCGAACAAATGGCTCAACGCGTCGCCCGCGAAATGCAGGACGGCTTCTACGTGAACCTGGGCATCGGCATTCCGACCCTCGTCGCCAACTACATTCCCGAAGGCATGGAAGTCATGCTGCAGTCGGAAAACGGCCTGCTCGGCATGGGTCCTTTTCCTACTGAAGAAACCATCGATGCCGACATGATCAATGCCGGCAAGCAAACCGTGACCGCGCGTACCGGCGCGTCGATCTTTTCCTCCGCCGAGTCCTTCGCGATGATTCGCGGGGGTCATGTCGACCTGACCGTGCTGGGCGCCTTTGAAGTCGACGTACAAGGCAACATCGCCTCGTGGATGATCCCTGGCAAGCTGGTCAAGGGCATGGGCGGCGCGATGGACCTGGTGGCCGGCGCCGACAACATCATCGTTATCATGACCCACGCGTCCAAGGACGGTGAGTCCAAGCTGCTGTCCCAATGCAGCCTGCCGCTGACCGGTGCCGGTTGCATCAAGCGCGTACTGACCGACCTTGCGTATCTTGAAATCGAAAACGGCGCGTTCATTCTCAAAGAGCGTGCGCCGGGCGTCAGCGTCGAAGAGATCGTCGCCAAGACTGCCGGTAAACTGATCGTGCCGGACCACGTTCCGGAAATGCAGTTCGCTGCCCAGTGAGGAATCATTCCATGCAAGAAGTCGTCATTGTCGCCGCCACCCGTACTGCCATCGGCAGCTTCCAGGGCTCGCTGGCCAATGTGTCCGCCGTAGACCTCGGTGCTGCGGTGATCCGTCAGTTGCTGACGCAAACCGGCCTGAACCCGGCGGAAGTCGATGAAGTGATCATGGGCCAGGTGTTGACCGCCGGCGCCGGGCAAAACCCTGCGCGTCAGTCCGCGATCAAGGCGGGCCTGCCGTTCACCGTGCCGGCCATGACCCTGAACAAGGTCTGCGGCTCGGGCCTCAAGGCCCTGCACCTGGCCACCCAGGCGATTCGCTGCGGCGACGCCGAGGTGATCATTGCCGGCGGCCAGGAAAACATGAGCCTGTCCAACTACGTCATGCCCGGTGCGCGAACCGGTCTGCGCATGGGGCACGCGCAAATCGTCGACACCATGATCAGCGACGGACTGTGGGATGCGTTCAACGATTACCACATGGGCATCACCGCCGAGAACCTGGCTGAAAAGTACAGCCTGACTCGTGAGCAACAGGACGCCTTCGCTGCGGCCTCGCAGCAGAAAGCCACGGCCGCCATCGAAGCCGGGCGTTTTGCCGATGAGATCACGCCGATCCTGATTCCGCAGCGCAAGGGCGATCCGCTGTCCTTCGCCACCGACGAACAGCCACGCGCCGGCACCACCGCCGAAGCCCTGGGCAAACTGAAACCGGCCTTCAAGAAGGACGGTTCGGTGACCGCCGGTAACGCTTCGTCGCTGAACGACGGCGCCGCCGCCGTGATCCTGATGAGCGCGGACAAAGCCAAGGCCCTGGGCCTGCCGGTGCTGGCAAAAATCGCGGCTTACGCCAACGCGGGCGTGGACCCGGCGATCATGGGCATCGGCCCGGTGTCGGCCACTCGCCGTTGCCTGAGCAAGGCCGGCTGGTCCATCGACCAACTGGACCTGATCGAAGCCAACGAAGCCTTCGCCGCGCAATCCCTGGCGGTGGCCAAGGACCTGGAATGGGACTTGAACAAGGTCAACGTCAACGGCGGCGCCATTGCGCTGGGCCACCCGATCGGTGCATCGGGCTGCCGCGTGCTGGTGACTTTGCTGCATGAAATGATCAAGCGCGACGCCAAGAAAGGCCTCGCCACCCTGTGCATCGGTGGTGGTCAGGGCGTGGCACTGGCGATCGAACGGGCTTAACGCGTTCAACGGACGGCGCGGGGACCCACGAAGATCCGCGCCATCCGGCAACACCCCTGTAGGAGCCGGCTTGCTGGCGATGGCGGTGCAACATTCAACATTGATGTCGTCTGACACACCGCCATCGCCGGCAAGCCGGCTCCTACAGGATTTGCGTTTATTGCCGCAAACCGTGTCAGGCGAACTTCACGAGGTTCAACACTGGCAACGGCCCACCCGGAAACTGCGCCAACCGCGCGCCGACACTCAACTCCCCAAGATCAATCCCGAAGAAGCCCAAGCGCTCGGTCAATGCAACCACCTGAGCTTTCGCCTCGGCATCATCGCCCGACACAAACAGCACCCGCTGACCGCCCTCCGCCGCCGGATCACTCTCCAGCAAGCGCGCCGCCAGGTGATTGAACGCCTTCACCACCCTCGCCCCCGGCACCCATTCAGCGAACACTTCGCTGGACGTACGGCCGTGCAAATCCACCGCCTTGAACGACGGCGCCTCAATCGAGTTATTGGCGTCGATCACGATCCGCCCGCCGAAGTCCGGCAGACCAGCGAGTGCTGTCGGCAACTTCGACCAGTTGACCGCCACCAGAACGATTGGCTGGGCGGCCGCTTCTTCACGGGTGCCGGCGCGCGCCGTCGGGCCGAGCTCCGCCACCAGGGCGGCCAAGGTCTCCGGACCACGACTGTTGGCGATGACCACTTCGATGCCCTGACGGGACAAGGCTCTGGCAAACGCTGAACCAATGGCGCCAGCGCCGATGATGCCGATAGTACTCATGGTGATTCACTCCAAGGGGTTGTCGTTGGCGTGAATACTGCGCTTGTCATTAGCCCTTGATTAGCGGGTAATGACTTGAATGATTTTCAAGCATTCATAGCAGGTGCCAGCCGTGGAAACCCTCGCCAACCTCGAATCTTTTGTACGCAGCGCTGAAACGGGCAGTTTTTCCGCCGCGGCACGTTTGCTGGCGCTGACACCCGCCGCGGTCAGCCGCAACGTGGCGATGCTGGAACGCAATATGGGTGTGCGGTTGTTCCAGCGTTCGACCCGCAAGCTGTCGCTCACTGAAGCCGGCGAGGGTTTTCTGGCCAGCATCGGCGGCAACCTGGAGGCGTTGCAAGCGGCGATCAGTGCCGTGAGCAGCGATCGCGGGGAGCCGGCCGGTGTGCTCAAGGTCAGCCTGGCGCCGACGTTTGGCATCGGTCATGTGCTGCCGTTGTTGCCGCAGTTCCTGGCGCGTTATCCGTTGATTCGCCCGGAATGGCACTTCGAAAATCGCCAGGTGGATTTGATTGCTGAAGGCTATGACGCGGCCATCGGCGGCGGCTTCGAACTCACGCCAGGGGTCATCTCACGGACATTGGCGGCGGCGGATATCGTCGCGGTGGCCTCACCGGCCTACCTGGCAGGACGCACGCTGCCGCGTACGCCGGCCGACCTGATCGGACACACCGGCATTGTGATGCGCGGCATTCGTACCGGGCGGATTCGTCAGTGGGTGATGCACGATCGAGCGGGCCATGAAGAGAGCGCCGGTCTGACCGAAAACATCGTGCTCAACGATCCAGCCGCCATGCGTGAGGCAGCGCTCCTGGGCCTGGGGGTGACGCTGCTGGTATTGCCGGATGTGGCAGCGAACATCGAGCGCGGGGAACTGGTGCGCCTGCTGCCGGACTGGCACGCCGATGCGGGACCGATCTCGTTGTATTACCCGAGCCGGACGCTGATGCCGGCCAAGACCCGGGTGTTTATCGATTTTGTGGTTGAGGCGTTTCAGCAGTAGACCGCGTCATCGTTCATCGCCAGCAAGCCGGCTCCTACAAGGACATGGTGAACCTGTAGGAGCCGGCTTGCTGGCGATGGCGGCCGAAAAGTCACCCAAAAAACCGCAGAATCAACCAACTATTCGCCCCACTGATCACCGCAAACAACCCCCACGCCAACACCCACGTCGGCAATCGATTCACAAACGGCCCCATCAACTTGTGATCATTGGTCATGCGAATCAACGGATACAACGCAAACGGCAACTGCAAACTCAGCACCACCTGACTCAACACCAGCAGCTTGCCAATCGCGTTATCCCCCATCAGCCACACACCGATAAACGCCGGGATCAACGCCAGCCCCCGGGTAATCAAGCGCCGTTGCCAGCAGGGAATCCGCAGGTTGAGGTAACCCTCCATGATCACTTGCCCGGCGATGGTGCCGGTGAACGTCGAACTCTGACCGGACGCCAGCAACGCGACGCCAAACAGCACGCTGGCCAACGCGCCGCCCACCAGCGGGTCGAGCAAGTGATAGGCGTCCTGAATGTCCACCACATCGGTGTGTCCGGTCTTGTGGAAGGCCGCGGCCGCGAGGATCAGGATCGCCGCGTTCACCAGCAGCGCCAGCGCCAGGGAACCGATGGTGTCGATGCGCGCCAGTTTCACCGCGTCCTGCTTGCTGGCCAGGTCCTTGCCGATCATCCGGGTCTGTACGATCGAGGTGTGCAGGTACAAGTTATGCGGCATGACCGTGGCCCCGAGAATCCCGATGGCCAGGTACAGCGGCGCCGCATCGCCGATGGCCGACAGTGACGGCGTGAAACCCCGTGCGACGTCCGGCCAGTAAGGCTTGATCAACAACAATTCAACGAAGAAACACACACCGATGGTGCTCACCAGCACCAGCATGATCGCCTCCAGTCGGCGGAAGCCACGGTTCTGCAGGGCCAGCACCAGCAGCGTATCGAACGCTGTGAGGGCGATGCCGACGCTCAGCGAACAGCCCAACAGCAGATGGAACGCCAGCGCACAGCCGAGCACTTCGGCGAGGTCGGTGGCGATGATTGAGATTTCCGCCAGCACCCATTGGGTCCGAGCGGTCCGCGTGCTGTAGCGCTCGCGGGACAACTGCGCCAGATCGCGCCCGGTGGCAATGCCCAGGCGCGAGCACAAACACTGCACCACCATCCCCGCCAGACTGGCAAGCAACACCACAAACAACAGGCTGTAACCAAACCGCGAACCGGCCTCGATGGCGGTGGCCCAGTTGCCCGGGTCCATGTAGCCGATGGACACCAGCAAGCCCGGGCCGGCGAAACGCAGGGCACGCTTGAAAAATGACGCGCGAGGGTCAACGGCAACGCTGCCCGCCACTTCCGGCGGACAAAACGGCGCAGTGGCGACTTTGGGCAAACTGAATTTCACGCAAACATTCCAGAAAACAGGCGGGAGGGCGCAGCTTAGACGTTTCGCGCTTTTCGGTGTACCGACAAAACGCAAAGATCGCCGCTGCGGCCTTTGCTTTTGTAGGAGCAAGCTTGCTCGCGATAAACGATGACGCGGAACGTCTGGACCACCGAGGTGCTGCCATCGCGAGCAATCGAGCGTCGACCGGCTGCTCCTACAAAGGCAAAAGCAACGGCGGGTGATGATCAAGGCTTGGCAATACCCAACAACTGTTCCCGCAACCCGGGATTGCTCGTGCGCGGGTCGAGCCAGATATCAAAAAATGCCCGGGCGAACACCGGGTCCGTCACCTCGTACTGCAACTGCGGGCCGACAAAAAAGCGCGCGCCCTGCCCCGGCAAGTAAACCCCGATGAGTCGGGTCCCGGCCTGCACATCGACAAACGCCTGCTGCATCTGCGCCTGCCATGCCGCGAGTTGCCCGGCACTCACCGATGCGCCCGACAGTCGTTTGATTTCTTCGACGCTGGCCTGGACCAGATCGTCCCGGGAAATCCTGCGCTGATAAATCAGCTCCAGGGCGAACGGCTGGTCGCTCGCAAATGGCTGCGCGGCGCTCCACAGACGAGCGTTGTAGATATCGAAACCGAACATCCGGAACTCGCCGGTACCAACGATTTGGGCGCCAGGCAAAGACTCCTGCCAATTGGCCAACGCGTGGTTGCCCAGTAATACCAACAGCCACAGGGTATGTCGCAGAGGTGATCGTGGTCGGGTCATGATCGGCTCGATTCAGCGCGTATGGGTTCTGTTACTTATACGCATAAAGTGTTGCTGTACAAGCTTTCAACTTTGTATACAAAAACAGCCAATCCTTAGAGCAATCTACTTGTCGCAATGCTAACGTTGCCGCTTCACTCAGGTCGGAGGCGCCTACGTGCTGCTGCTCAAACTGCTGGTCATTCCCGGGTTTCTCTTACTGATCTCCCTCGCGGGCAAACGCTGGGGCCCGAGTGTCGCCGGTTGGCTATCGGGGTTGCCGGTGGTGGTCGGGCCGATTCTGTTTTTCCTCGCCATCGAACAAGGCGAAGTGTTTGCCGCGCAATCGGCGACCGCTGCGTTATCCGCGATGTTCGCGATGATTGCCTTCTGCGTAACCTACGCCCAGGTCGCCCAACGCGCGGGATGGCCTTGGGCGCTGACGGTTTCGCTGCTGGTCTGGGCGACAGCGGCGGTGGTGCTGTCGGTGATTCCACCGTCCCTGGTGTTCTCGGTGATCGCCGCCGCGACCGCGCTGCTGGCGGCGCCTTACCTGTTTCCCAAGGTGCAGCCGATCGTCTCCGGCCCGGCACCGAAGTCCGACAAATTGCTGCTGCGCATGATTGCCGGCGCCCTTCTCACTCTCGCGGTCACCTGGCTCGCCAGCACCGTCGGCGAACGCTGGAGCGGCCTGCTCGCGGTGTTCCCGGTGCTGGGCAGCGTGATGGCGGTGTTTTCCCAGCAAACCCGTGGCCCGGCGTTTACCGCCGCCTTGTTGCGCGCCACGGCCACCGGCATGTATTCGTTCAGCGCGTTCTGCCTGGTCCTGGCGCTGAACTTGCCGGGCATGGGCCTGAAGGCTTTTGGCCTGGGCGTCGCGGTGTCGGTCGCCATGCTCGGCGTCACCCGGCGCCTGTTGGCCAAACCGGTGGCAACGCCCGCAACCCGTTCAACTATTTCGAACGAGTAGAACAACAACCCCGTACGTCAATCGAACGGGTTTCGCCCACTATCAGCCTCAGTTCCTGACCAACCACTGACTGAGGCCTACACCATGAAATTCTTTTTCCACCCTTCGCCAAACCCGATGAAAGTCGCCCTGCTGCTCGAAGAACTGCAAACGCCGTACGAATTGATCGGCGTCGACACCTTCAAGGGCGAGCAACACCAGCCAGCCTTTCTGGCGATCAACCCGAACGCCAAAGTGCCAGCGCTGGTCGATGGCGACGCCACCGTGTTCGACTCCCAGGCGATCCTGTTGCACCTCGCGCAAAAACATCAGCGCTTCCTGCCGACCTCCGTTGCCGGCCAGGCCGAACTGCTGTCGTGGCTGATGTTCATCGCCACCGGCCTGTCGCCGTTTTCC
The DNA here is from genome assembly GCF_949768225.1 of Pseudomonas sp. IT-P44. Lineage (NCBI taxonomy): Bacteria > Pseudomonadati > Pseudomonadota > Gammaproteobacteria > Pseudomonadales > Pseudomonadaceae > Pseudomonas > Pseudomonas sp. IT-P44. The sequence goes on from NZ_CATKQM010000038.1 coordinate 39,204, forward strand.
GGCCAGGCGGTGCACTTCCTGCACCACGCCCCGGAAGACCTGGCCTACGCAAAAAACCGTTACCTCAAGGAAGTCGAGCGTCATTACCGCGTGCTCGATCAGCGCCTGGCCGACCATCAATACCTGGCCGGCGACACCTACAGCATCGCCGACATGGCGCTGTGGGGCTGGGCCAACTACGCGCCGTACATCCTCGGCGAAAACGGTTTGGCGGCGTACCCGAACGTCAAGCGCCTGTTCGATGAAATCAGCGCTCGCCCGGCGGCCGTACGTGCTCACGGCCTCAAAGAGAAGCTGGTACTGAAAGCGGAATTCGACGAAGAAACCCGTCGCAATCTGTTCCCGCAGAACCAGGCGCAGTAATCCATTCCCCCGCATGCGAAGGTGATGAAATGAGTGATCAAGTCGCGTTTATCGTTTACCTGCCAGCCAAACCGGAACGCTTCGCCGAAACAAAGGAGCGCCTGCTGGACGTGGTGCACCAGATGTCGGCCGAGCCGGACTTCGTCAACACCTGGGTCCACCAGTTGCAGGACGAGCCGAACACTCTGGTGCTCTACGAAACCTGGAACTGCAGCAAGGAAGACTTCATCACCCGTCACCTGAGCAAGCCGTATCGCCAGGACTACGAAAAGCTGTTGCCGGAGCTGTTGGCCAGCGACCGTCGGATCGAGTTTCTGGACGTGATCGAGAGCTACCCGGTGCGCCGCGACGTGTAACAGCGTAATCCCCGTGGTGAGGGCCAGCCTCTCACCACGGGCATCCCTATTACTCGGCGGCGTCGAGTTTATCCAGCGCCTGGTTCACCGCCAGCTCCCCAAGCATGATGACTTGCGCAATGCCCAACAGCGAATTGCGACGGGTCCCCTCCATATGATCCGCCAGGTCCATGGCCATGACATTGGCCGATGCCAGCGACTCGCACGCATGGCTGAGCAGGGTCTGGACATCGAGTTCCGGGTTGACGCTGAACATGCTGTCGAGTTGCCTTGGCGTGGCGTTGATCAGGGCAATGTGCGCGGCAGGATTGGCGTAGAAGTCGAGGGCGAGTTTGATGGTCTCTTCGAGCTTTTCTTGGTCAGCGCTTTGGGCTGAAGCGGACAGGTCCGGGCTGGGGGGATTGGGTGTTGGTTTGGGCATAGATGGAGCTCCGATGCTACTTAGAAGGAGCCATCAACCTCTCGCTACCAAACGGAGGGTGGCGGCCATACGAAGGTTGGTAGACCGGGCATCGGAACCGGCGCCCCCGAAGGAGCCCTGCGCATGGCCACCATAAAACGCAGCCCTGAGAAAGGGCCGAACAAGGTGACGCTATGCGTCGATGCTGAGGGTCTACCAAACCCGATCACTGTGTTTTCAGCGACCGGAAAACAATAGAACCCACCCCAAAAGCGCACAAGCCGGCGGATTCTTACGTACCTGTAGGCAACGACGCAAGGTGTTGTAGCTTTCATGAAGTAACGCTGAGCGCGGTTAAACAAGCCTTCGTAAATACGTTGATTCGCCGTAAACGCGAGGTTCAAAAGCTTTTCGCTCACCAGAACCCGACCACCCGTTAGCCCACACTGGAATGCTCCACGACCTCCATGGGATGATCGCCCCCACCGCGAGACCACCCTGGAGATTTTGAATGTCACTGTTGAGTAAAAAAGCCGTTGTCCTGCTGCTGGCAGCAGTTGCCAGCCTGGGGGCTTTGAATGCACAGGCGGCTAAAGAGACAGCGCCCGCGCAGAACGTCTCGATGCTGGGCGGAAAGTTCAAATTCAACCTGCCCAAGGGCTTCGTTGCCAACCCGCTGCCGGCGGACGCGACCGGTGCGAGTGGCACCATGTACACCAACGCAACCACGAAAACCGTAGTGATTGCCGCTGAAAACACCATTCCTGGTGGCGTCAACGCCAAGGACAACGACGGTGAGTTCCTCGATACCACGGCGTCCGACTTCGCCACTCAACAAGCCAAGGCACTGCCGGATTTCACCAAGCTCAGTGAGAAAAGCCTGACCCAGAAAGGCACCGGCCTCGGTCTGCGGGAGATCGACAGCATCGCCACCCAGGGCGGCGGCAAGACCCTCGATACCACGCTGATGGCCGCCTCGGGCACGCGCATGGCGCTGGTAAAGGTGATTTCCCGCCTCAGCGACAATGCCGGCCACGAAGCGCTGGTTAAACAGATCGTCAGCGGCAAGTAAGGCTCAGGGGTTGAGGTGCTGCAACCAGGCGCTCAAATCCTGCATTTCGGCGGCACTGATGTTGTGGCCAACGCCTGGATATGCATGAAATTCAGGCTTGAGTGACAGGCTCTGCAACAGGCTGTTCGCCTCGGTGCCGTCGTTGAAAGGAAGGCGTTTGTCTGCCGTGCCATGCCCGATGAAAATCGCCAGTTTCTGAAGTTTTTCATCGGGTTTGAGCTCGGACTTGAGCACCGGCAAGATCCGCCCGCTCAACGCCGCGATCCCGCCCACGGCCTCGGGATGACGCAGCGCGACCTCGTAAGACATGATCGCGCCCTGGCTGAAGCCCACCAGGAAAACCTTGTTCGGTACTGTGTGATATTTCTTCGCAGCCTGTGCGACGAAATCCAGCAACACCGGGCCGCTGGCCTTCAGGTCATCCGTTTCGCCGTTGTAGGCACCTTCACCCTTCTTGCGAAACCACTGATAGCTGCCCTCCTCCATGACCATCGGTGCGCGCACCGACAGGTAGTTGTATCGGGCGGGCAATTCATCCTTGATACCGAACAGGTCCTGCTCGTTACTGCCGTAGCCGTGGAGGAAAATCACCAGGGGTTGATTGACCGATTCGGGGTTGACCTGCTCCAGGTATTTGAGCGGCAGATCGGTGTGCAGCGGGGTTTCAGCGTGGACGGCGGCGGACGCCAGGAGTGTCAGCAGAGCGAGAACCTTCAACATAAACCTTCCTTCACAGAGCGCAGGATTCGGGGTTGAGCCTAACACTGTGAAGCCAGCCGGGATATTTTCGGTGCTGCTGATGCCGCCATCGCCGGCAAGCCGGTCTCGCTCCCACAGTTGAAATTCA
>NZ_CATKQM010000039.1:0-40581 GCF_949768225.1 Pseudomonas sp. IT-P44
GACACTGCGAACCCGGTAGGAGCGAGGCTTGCCCGCGAAGGCATCACCTCGGTTCCGGATAATCCGGTTAATCTGCAGCGCTGCCCTATGCTATCCAGGCAAGCCATTCACAGGAGTGAAGCATGCGTGTTCTAGCCACAAACAGTCAGGACGATTTCCGCGTCAAAGCCTACGCCGGCACCAACGGCGTGCTGCTGGCCATGGACCTGGCCGAATCCCGCCGCAAGGGCCTGCTGGGTTTCGCCATCGAAAAACAGCAAGGCAGCAAGCCCTGGTTGTTCCTGTTCAATAGCCTGACGTTCCCCGGCAAGGCTCATACGTTCCCGCAGTTTCACGCCACCCCGAGCGACCTCGCGCCGCTGCAGAAATTTCGCTGGGCCGATTACGCGGTCAATCCGGGGATGACGATCCATTACCGAATCCACCTCGCCTATGGCAGCGCCGATGCACCGCAGCTGGGCGAATTTCTCGAAGTGACCGTCACGTCCGACAACGGCCTGCCACACAATCAGAGTGTGATTTTCAACCGCGCGGTGGCCGCCAGCCAGGCATTCCAGCGCAAGTTTCCCGACCTCGACGCGTTGATCAGCGCCAACAAGAACCTGCCCATCGAGGCCTGGCCCGATGCGCCGCGCCAGTGGCTGGAAAACGGTTTGCTCGGGCGCCTGCTGGGGTTTATCGAACGGGCGCTGGATGGTCAGTGGGCGCTGGACATTGCCATTTACGAGTACGAGTTGCAGGTGATCGTCGATGCCGTCAACGCGGCGTTCGAACGGGGTGTGAAGGTTCGCGTGCTGTATCACGCACAACCCGACGATGACGACACGGTCATCAACCAGGCCAGCCTGGAAAAAATCCCGGCGGCGAACAAGCGCGGGCGTGTCACCCATAACATCTTCCACAACAAATTCATGGTGCTGAGCCGGGTCGATGCCGCCGGGCAGCTTCAGCCTGAAGCAGTGCTGTGCGGCAGCACCAACTTCACGCCCAATGGCGTTTATCGCCAGGCCAACGTGGTGCATGTGCTGGACGACGCGCGCATCAGCGCCAGCTATCTGCAGACCTTCGAGCAAGTCTGGGCGACACCGGACGACGTCGGCGCCACCCGGCAATGGATCACGCAACACAACCCGATAGACCCGCAGCAACCGTTGTTCGCCGGGTTCTCACCGCGTTCAGGGCAGGGTGATTTGCGGGCGTTTGTCGAGATCATCAACGCCGCGAAAAAGGACGTGCTGTTTGTCACCGCGTTCGCCTTGCCCGACGACATTCTCAACGCGCTGCTCGGCCAGCCCCACGACGACATTTTGCGTTACGGCCTGCAAAACACCGCCAGCCGCATCACCGGTTTTCACGCTGATCGCAGCGCCGAATTTGCCGCGACTGCGCTGCTCAACACCGGGTTGGAGGGCTGGCTTCGAGAGAACATGAAGGGCCAGAAGGGCAATCTGCTGGTGCACACCAAAGCCGTGGTCACCGACTTCACCAGCGACGCGCCGACGATCATCAGCGGCAGCCACAACCTCAGCGCTGCGGCCAGCAACGGCAACGACGAGAACTATCTGATCGTGCGCGGCGATACCGATCTGGCTGATCGTTATGGTTTGGAGTTGCTGCGGTTCTACGAGCATTACCGCTTTCGCTACTTCGCGAAGAAGCTTGCGCTCAAACAGGTGCAGCCGTTGAAGGTGGATGACAGCTGGACCGATGATTACTACCTGGCGGGGGATTTGCGGCAGCTGTCCAGATTGCGATTCTCCGGACGGTAAATCAGTGTATCCAATGGCCCCATCGCGAGCAGGCTCGCTCCCACATGGGATTTGTGTACGCCACCGACCAAATGTGGGAGCGAGACCGGCTTGCCGGCGATGGGGGCGACACGGTCTCCCCGCGTCAGTGGAACTTTGAACTTCCCCCTGATTACTTCCCCATCGCCTGTCGGTACTGCCGCGTACGCCGCCCAATGTACAAACGGTCAAGGATCAGCGCCCAGACTGCCGACACCTCAGGCCGGGGCTTGCGGCCACGGCTCAGGCGCTGGAGCTGGAATTTCACCACAGCCATGCTCGCCAGCGCGGCCAACGGTTTGCGTTTCCACTGGATCGGCGGCAGTTGCGGATGGCTGTTCCGGCCTTCGCGCCAGTGTTTGACCAACTGCGGTTCGAGGGCCAACGCCGTGCCGATACCTGCCATGGCGATGCCGCTGTCGAGTACTTGTTCGACGATCGCCAAACGCCGAATCCCGCCGGTCACCATTACCGGCATGCGCGCCACGCTCGCCAGTTCACCGGCCATTTCCAGAAAGTACGCTTCCCGCGCCAGGGTCCGGCCATCGCGTGCCTCGCCCTGCATGGCCGGTGCTTCGTAGCTGCCGCCCGACAACTCAAGCAAATCGATCGGCTGATCGTTGAGCCACTGGATCACTTGGCGGGCATCGTCGGCGTCGAAGCCACCGCGCTGGAAGTCGGCCGAGTTGAGTTTTACCGAGACGCAGAATTTCGGTGATACGGCCTGGCGAACGGCGCTGATCACGTCGAGCAACAAGCGTGCGCGATTCTCCAGGGATCCGCCCCAGCGGTCGGTGCGGCGATTGGTCAATGGCGACAGGAACTGGCTGATCAGGTAACCGTGTGCCGCATGAATCTGCACGCCGGTGAAACCGGCCTTTTCGGCGAGGGCAGCGCTGGTGGCGAAGCGCGTGATTACCTCGGCGATATCGTCTTCGGACATCGGTTTGGGTTCGGCAAACATCTTGGAAAATGAACCGAGATCCAGTGCCACCGCCGAGGGCGCCCACGCTTGCTGGCCGAGGTTGGCCATGGTCTGGCGCCCCGGATGATTGAGCTGCACCCAGAATTGCGCGCCACCGGAGCGGCCAATCGTTGCCCATTGGCGAAAGCGTTCCATGTCGCGTTCATCTTCCAGCACCACGCCACCGGGGCCGGTCATGGCGCGGCGGTCGATCATCACATTGCCCGTCAGCAACAACCCGGTTTCGCCCCCGGCCCAGGCCTGGTACAAGCGAAACAGTGCATCGGACGGCGCCTGCCCGGTGTCGGCAAGGTTCTCTTCCATCGCCGCTTTGGCAATGCGATTGCCGATTGTCTGGCCGTTGGGCAAATTCAACGCTTGGAAGGGCGACATGCTTGACTCCTCATCAGTGGAGTACAGAGGCTAAGCTTAAAGCTCACTTTAATGTCAAGCAGGAAAACGAGGCCGGGATGAAAATTGGTGAATTGGCTCTGGCGTCGTTCAAGCCCTCGCGCTGATGGCGGCAGCCGATGGGGCGGGAATCGGATTGCGCATCAGCGTGCCCACCACCAACGCCCCCAGCAATGCGAGTAATCCGGCGACCAACAACAAGAGACTGAAGCCGCCGACGAACGCCTGTCGGGCCAACGGTTCGACCACGCTGCGCGCGGCTTGCGGCAACAGGTCCAGCGCTGCGGGCATGTCACCGGCCACTACCCGCGACGCGATGCCTTGGGTCTGGGCGAGCCATTGCGCGCCTTGTGCCGACAAATCTGCGTGCAACAACTGTTCGGCATGGCTGGACAGCAACGCGCCGTACACGCCGATGGCCAGCACGATCGCACTGAAACGCATGGTGGTGCTCATGCCCGAGGCCATCCCGGTGCGCTCCCTGGGCACGCAGGCCATGATGTTTTTCTGCGTGTCGCCGTTGAGCAGCCCGGCCCCCGCGCCGGTGACGGCAATCGCCAGGGCAAAAGGCAGGTAACCGCCGCTGCTGACCGCCCAGGCACTGAGCAGATTGCCGCTGCCGACCAGGGTCAAACCGGTCGCCATCAACGTGGCCGGGGCAAATCGACTGGCCAGGCGCACGCCGATACGCGGGCAAATCAACATGGTCAGGGCAAACGGCAACATGCCCAGCCCTGAGGCGATGGCCGAGAAACCCAGGCCGTTTTGCAGATAAAACGGCAGCAACGTCATCATCACCTGCGCGCAACCGGCGTAGGCAAACATCCCCAGCAGCGCGCCAATGAAGCGCGGATGTTTGAACAATTGCAGGTCGACCATCGGCCGCCGCTGCATCCGCTCGATCACGACGAACAACCCCAGTAACAGCGCGCCGCCGATCAGTCGGGCGTAAGTGATCGGGTTGTTCCAGCCGATCCGGTTGGCCTCGATCAGACCCCAGATCAGGCACAACAAACTGCCACTGAACGCCAGGCTGCCCCACGGATCGAGGCGTGCGGATTGAGGGTCGCGGGATTCCGGCACCGCACGCCAGACCATGACCATCAGGAACAGGCCCACCGGTAAATTGAGGTAGAAGATCCAGCGCCAGCCAATGAATTCAGTGATCAAACCGCCGACGGTCGGCGCGGCGGTCATCGCCACGCCCATGCACGCGCCCCAGAACGCCCAGGCTTTGGCCCGTTCCACTTCATCGTGAAACGTATGGCCGATAGAGGCCAGTGCCGAGGTCAGCAGCAACGCCGCGCCGACCCCCTTGATCGCCCGTGCGATGTCGAGGAACAACGCGTTGGGCGCAGCGCCGCAACCGATGGACGCCAGAATGAAAATGCCCAGGCCGCAGAGCAGGGTTTTCTGCCGGCCGAAGCGGTCGGCGATGCTGCCCGCCGGCAGCAACAGGGCGGCGAAGGCGAGCATGTAGGCGCTGACCACCCATTCGATGTCGGCAAAATTTGCGCCCAGGTCCCGGGCGATCGTCGGCAGGGTGACGGCGACGATGTTGGTATCGAGGACGATCAACGAACACACGCCGGAAGCGGTCAGCAATGTGAGGCGCGGATTGACGCGGCTCATGACCTGATTGCCTTTTGCACAAGGCAGCTTTCTGTAACGGCGAAAAGGGGTTTGACGTACATGCTGTGGGCTCTCTACTGTGATTGCCGAATGAGCTTATCGCGACCGCTTGTGCGCTTCGTTAGCCGAAAACCGGCATTTCATTACCTTTGAGCTAATGCGCCCATGGACATACGGCATTTCCGCTACTTTCTGGCCGTTGCCCGGCAAGGCAACTTCACGCGTGCCGCCGAACAACTCGGTATCGCACCGCCGACCTTGACTCGACAGATCCAGGACATGGAGAACGAACTCGGCACGCGACTGTTCGTGCGCCAGACCCGTGAGGTCAGCCTGACCGAAGCCGGCGCCGCACTGCTGATCGAAGCCGAGGCGACGGTGCGGCAATTCGAGTACGCCCAACGCAACGCCCAGCGCGCCGGGCGAGGGGATATCGGTCATATCGAGCTGGGTTACGTGGCCTCTGCGGTGTACTCGGGCCTGCTGCAAAAGCAGGTGCAGGCGTTCAGCCGCGAATGCCCGGACGTCAGCCTCAACGTGCGCGAAAGCCCGATGGCGAGCTTACCGGCGATGGTCCTCGAAGGCCGGTTCGATATCGGTTATGTGCGTTCACCCATGACGTTGCCCGAAGGGCTGGAAGCCCTTCGCCTCGACGCGGAAGGTTTTGTGCTGGCGCTGTCGAGCGAGTCGTGGCTGTGCCGTTTGACCGAGATCGGCCCGGAGCATTTGCAGGGCGAGACGTTCATCCTGCCGGAGCAGATCAGCGGCACCTTGCAAGTCGCCGCCGAGGGTGGGTTTGCGCCGAAACTCGGGGCGCAACCCGGAGGGCTGGTGGCGGTGCTGGCGCTGGTGTCGCTGGGGCAGGGCGTGGCGGTGGTGCCGGAGTCGGTGGTCGGGCACGTCGGGTTGCCCGGTGTGGTTTACCGCTCGATCAAAGGGTGCGAGGCGAGCTCGTGGTTGTCGTTGGTGTATCGGCGGTTTGAGAAATCGGCGGCGGTTATCAGGTATATCGAGCAGGTCAAACATCGCTAAGAGCAAAAGCTTCGCGAGCAAGCCCGCTCCCACATTTGATCTCCATTATTTGATAGAACACGGTCAAGTGTGGGAGCGGGCTTGGTCTGGGCGGCATTCCGACGAAGGCGGCTTCAAAAACACAGAATCTGCTGCTGGTTACAGATTTTGTAATGATTTCTGGCTGTAGGAAAAGTCGCTTTCACCTGTACGCTCCAAGGCCTTTTTCCTTTCAGGACTTGCATGAACACCCTCTTGGAGCCCCCCAGTTATCCTTCCCTTCAGCGCCATCGTGCGCGCCTGATACACGCGAAACACCCGGTCTTTCGCCTTCCGAACACCCTTGTCATTGCAGCTCCACGGCCTCTGCGCCGCGCCTTGCCGTGCCCGGCATTCTGAATTCACTGAAGAGATCGAGACGTTTTTATGGAATGGATAGCTGACCCCACCGCGTGGCTGGGCCTGTTGACGTTGATCGTGCTGGAGCTGGTGCTCGGCATCGACAACCTGGTGTTTATCGCGATCCTGGCGGACAAACTGCCGCCCGAGCAGCGTGACCGTGCACGAATCATCGGTTTGTCCCTGGCCTTGCTGATGCGCCTGGGTCTGCTGGCGAGTATTTCCTGGCTGGTGACCCTGACCCAGCCGCTGTTCGAGGTGTTCGAGCACAGTTTCTCCGGCCGTGACCTGATCATGTTGTTCGGTGGTGTGTTCCTGTTGTTCAAAGCGACGATGGAATTGCACGAGCGACTTGAAGGCCATGTTGGCCAGCGCTCGTCCAACACGGCTTACGCGCTGTTCTGGCCGATCGTCGCGCAGATCGTGGTGCTCGACGCGGTGTTCTCCCTCGACGCGGTGATTACCGCCGTGGGCATGGTCGATGAGCTGGCGGTCATGATGATCGCGGTGATCATCTCCATCGGCCTGATGATTGTCGCCAGCAAGCCGCTGACCCGTTTCGTCAACGCACACCCTACGGTGATCATGCTGTGCCTGGGCTTCCTGATGATGATCGGCTTCGCGCTGACCGCTGAAGGCCTGGGCTTCCATATTCCGAAGGGCTACCTGTACGCGGCCATTGGTTTCTCGATCCTGATCGAGCTGTTCAACCAGATCGCCCGGGCGCGTCGCAAAAAGTCCATGCAGGGCCTGCGACCGATGCGCGAGCGCACAGCCCACGCGGTCTTGCGTTTGCTGGGTGGTCGCAAACTGGCGGTGGAAGAGGTCGGCGAAGAGATTGCCGACATGCTCGACAACGGCGAGGCGCCAAGCGAAGAGCTGTTCGACCGTCGCGAGCGGGTGATGATCAGCGGCGTGCTGCAACTGGCCGAGCGCCCGATTCGCACGTTGATGACGGTCCGCGCCGACGTCGATCACATCGACCTGTCCGACGACGCAGAAGCCATTCGTACACGGCTGATGCATTCGTCCTACTCGCGCCTGCCGTTGATACGCGACGGTGCGGTGGATGAGCCGCTGGGCTTCGTGCACAAGAAGGAATTGCTCAAGGAATACCTGGCCGGCAACGAGCCGGACCTTGAGCATCTGGCGCGCAAGACCATCAACCTGCTGGACAGTTATTCGATCCTCAATGCCCTGGAACAGATGCGCCAGGCCTCGACGCACATCGCCTTTGTGGTCAATGAGTTCGGTGACTTCGTGGGCGTGCTGACCATGACCGACATTCTCGAATCGATTGCCGGCGAGTTGCCCGACGCCAGCGAAATCGAGGGGCCGGACGTGGTGGAAGAGCCGGGCGGGTTCAGGGTCAATGGTGCGTTGAACCTGATGCGGGTTCGCCAGCGGACCGGGTTCGCCGTAGAGCCGACCGAGGACTATCAGACCTTGGCGGGGCTGGTGATGAGCTTGCTGGATCGTCTGCCGATGATTGGCGACAGCCATGAGTGGGAAGGCTGGCGCATGACGGTGATGGCGGTTGAGGAGCGGCGGGTGACGCGGGTGTTCCTGACGCGGATCGGCGGGTGATTATTCGCTGAGTTTGAGGGCCTCATCGCCGGCAAGCCGGTCTCATTCCCACAGTTGACCGTGTCGGCCTGAATTACGCGGTCAACTGTGGGAGTGAGCCTGCTCGCGATGGGGCCCTCACATTCACCTCAACCCTTCGCGGATTGCTCTTCCAGCTGATCCGACTCAAACAGCTTCGCCAGTTCCGCCCTGGCTTCCTGCGCGGTCTGCAACACCTTCGCCGCATCGTCATACACCGCATGCTGCGCTTCCAGCACTTGCTCGTCGTGATGCTGGAAACGCTTGATCCGCGCATCCGCCTGCGCCTGGGTAAGGCCCAATCCCACCAGGGTGCGCCGGCTCATTTCCAGGCTCGAATAATAGGTTTCCCGAATCGCCTCGGCCCCCAGGTCCACCAAACGGTGCACATGCTGACGGTTACGGGCGCGGGCGATGATCTTGATGTGCGGATACAGCCGGTGCACCACCTCGGCGGTCTTGATGTTGGTGTCCGGGTCGTCGGTAGCGATGATGAAGTATTCCGCCTGCTCGACCTTGGCCGCGCTGAGGATTTCCGGGCGCATCGGGTCGCCGTAGAACACCGGCACGCCGCCAAAGCTGCGCGATAGTTCGATGGTTTCCACCGAGGTGTCGAGGGCGACGAACTTGATGTTCTGCGCGCGCAGGATACGGGCGACGATCTGCCCCATCCGGCCCATGCCGGCAATCACCACACGCGGTTCGTCGGTATCGATCTCGCGGAATTTCTCCGGCACCACCACCGGCTGCACCTTGGGGCTGACCAGTCGCGCGCAGATCAGCAACAACAACGGCGTCACCGCCATGGACAGGGTGATGGTCAGCACCAGCAGATCGTACAGACGCGGTTCGAACAAATTCTGGTCGCGGCCGATCTTGAACACCACAAACGCAAACTCACCACCCGCCGCCAGTACGATACCGAGACGAATCGCACTGACCTTGCCCAAACCGCCAGCCAGCCGCCCCACGACAAACAGCAGCGGCAGCTTGATGGCGATCAGCAGCAGGGTCAGGCCCAGCACCGTGATCGGCGCGCTGAGCAGCAGGCTGAGATTCGCGCCCATGCCGACGCTGATGAAAAACAGCCCCAGCAGCAGGCCCTTGAACGGCTCGATCTGCGCTTCCAGTTCGTGGCGGTATTCGGAATCCGCCAGCAGCAAACCGGCGAGGAACGCGCCCAGTGCCATCGATACGCCGACCAGATCCATCAGCCACGCCGTGCCGATCACCACCAGCAACGCGGTGGCGGTGGAAACCTCCGGCAGACCGGTGCGGGCGACCACACGGAACACCGGTCGCAGCAGATACCGTCCGCCGATCACCACCACGGCGATGCTGCCCAAAACGCGCAAGCCGTGGTTCAAATCCTCAGTCGCGGTGGTGGTGTGATCACCGCCCGCCAGCAACGGCACCATGGCGATCAGCGGGATCGCTGCGATGTCCTGGAACAGCAGAATCGCGAATGCCAGACGCCCATGGGGGCTGGTCAATTCCTTGCGTTCGGCCAGGCTTTGCAGGCCGAAGGCCGTTGAGGAAAGTGCCAGGCCCAGCCCCAGCACAATCGCGCTGTTCAACGGCTGGCCAAACACGAACAGCGCCACCACGCCAATCACCGATCCGGTCAGCAGCACCTGCGCCAGACCGACGCCAAACACCGATTTGCGCATCACCCACAAGCGTCGCGGCGACAGCTCCAGGCCGATGATAAACAGCAGCAACACCACGCCGAGCTCGGAAATATGACTGACGCTTTGCGGGTTGCCGATCAGCCCCAGTACCGACGGCCCGATGATCACCCCGGCAAACAGATAACCCAGCACCGCCCCGAGTTGCAGGCGCTTGGCTAAAGGAACGGTGAGCACCGCCGCGAACAGGAACACGACAGCGGCTTGCAACAGGTTGCCTTCATGGGGCATGGGGAAACTCCAGAACTCGGTACGGCGGGGGGTACAAGGATAAAGGCTGAGACGACGGGCGCAAGCCAGGCCTGCAATGATTGTATGGATGGCGCGTTGTTGCGTATTTCACCTGCAACAAAGCCGATGAACAGAAACCCCCAATGTTTATTCAGTTCCTTTTTAGTTGAGAACGAGGGATTTCAACGTGAGGAAAAATGCCGTCCCATTGCGCATCGATCCGCCGGATTCGCTCACTCAAATCAGGATGGGTTGCAAATAAACGATCCATTGCCGACGACACGCCAGTATTGAAATACAGGTGACTGAACTCACCCGCCCTGGCGGCCTTGATGTGCGAACCTTGTGCATGACCGCCAATTTTTTTCAGTGCGCCGGCAATGCTTTGCGGATTTCGGGTGTACTGCACCGCCGTGGCATCGGCCAGAAATTCACGTTGCCGGCTGACGGCGGCCTTGATCAGACTGCCAAAAAAACTCCCGGCGAATCCGGCTATACACAAAAAAATGCCGATCAGTACACCCGCCAGTTTCAGTCGTTGGTCACGGTGGTTGCTCTGACTCGCTTTGACCAATATCAGGCTGCCCGCCAGTCCGAGCACCAGCAGTCCGCTAATGATTGCCAGCATGTGCATGTTGAGACGCATGTCCCCGTTGTAGATATGGCTGAACTCATGGGCAATCACGCCTTGCAGCTCTTCTCGCGTGAGCAGCGATATCGCACCCTGCGTCACGCCGATCACTGCATCTTCGGGGGTGAACCCGGCCGCGAAGGCGTTGATGCCCTCATCCGGTAACAGATAGACCGTCGGCACAGCGATGCCTGAGGCAAGCGCCATTTCCTCGACGATGTTGATCAGGCGTTGCTCTTCGAGCGTTCGCCCGCCGTGATTGAGCTGACGTCCGCCCAGTTTTTCTGCGATGACCTTACCGCCGGCCCGGAGCTCTGCGTACTTGACCAGACTGCCCAGCAGAACAACGCCGATGATTAACGGCGCCACAACCCCGACGGCTTGCCAGTTGAGGGTCAATCTGCGGCTGCCGTCATTCGCATGGTCAAGACTGAATGCGAGGCAGGTTATGGTGATCAGGCTTAGCACCGACAGGATCATCAACAGGACGAGCAGCGCCGTTCGGTGTCTGGCCTGGCGCTGTTGCTCAAAAAAATTCATCGGACCATCCGTGGGCAAAGCGTTTTAGAAGGAAACCTGAGGTGCTTGTTGAATAGACGCGGTATCGGGGAATTCCAGCGGGGTGGCATCGGCGGCATGGCCGAAGCGAGCGGCCAGTAGCACGGCGGGGAAGCTTTGTTTGAGATTGTTGTAGGTCAGCACCGCGTCGTTGAACACTTGGCGGGCGAAAGTCACTTTGTTTTCAGTGCTGCTGATTTCTTCACTGAGTTGCTGCATGGCCTGCAAAGCCTGGAGTTCCGGGTAGGCTTCCAGGGTGACATTCAGTCGCCCCATGGCGCTGCTGAGTACACCATCGGCCAGACTCAGTTGAGCCATATTTCGCGCGTCGCCCGGTTGAGCCTGGGCGGCCTTGAGCCCGGCCATTGCATTGTTGCGGGCGGCGATGACGGCCTCGAGCGTCTCGCGCTCATGGGTCAGATAACCTTTGGCAGTTGCTACCAGATTGGGGATCAGGTCATAACGGCGCTTGAGTTGCACCTCAACCTGCGCGAAGGCATTTGCTATTTCATTGCGGCGGGCGACCAGGCTATTGAAGAGCCCGATGACGTACAGAATGCCTAGAACCAGAACGGCCAAAATGACCAGCAAGACGATGCTGTTAGTGCTCATGGTGTGATGTCCTTGTTCACGGAAGGAGATTTTGCGCAGGATGTTAACGGAAAACCCAAGGCTTGACTGCTTTCGGCCAAGTCAGGTTGATCGTGCAGCTTCATGTCGGCCAGTGGAGCGTCAAAGCCTATTCGCTGTGAACCCGCACCGGGGGCTCGGTGCCCAACCGATACTGATTATTCCCGCTGCGCTTGGCTTCATACATCGCCAGGTCTGCAATATGAATCAACCGGTCCATGCTCGGCGCATGATCGGGGAACACCGCGACGCCCAGGCTGGTGCCGATGTGGCGCTGGTCGTTGCCGATGGTCACGGGTGGTGAGAGTTCGACGAAGATTTTCTGGCAGATGTTGCGGGCTTCGTCTTGCAAACTGCCGCCTTGCGGCAGGCCCTGGAGGATGACCACGAATTCGTCGCCACCGATGCGGGCGACGGTGTCGGTTGAGCGCAGGATTCGCTTCAGGCGCGTGGCGGTGGTGACGAGTACGCGGTCGCCGGCGGCATGGCCGTAGCGGTCGTTGATCGCCTTGAAACCGTTAAGGTCGACGAACACCAGTGCTACTCGGGTGGCGGTGATTCGGGCTTGTTCCAGTGCCTCGGACAGGCGTTCTTCGAGCACCAGCCGGTTGGGCAGGCCGGTCAACGGGTCGAAATGGGCCAGGTGCTGCAGGTAACTGGCGGAGGCTTTTTCCTCGGTGATGTCGCGGACCACGCCCATCATCTTGATCGTTTCATCGTGGTTGTTTTTCACCACGTTGCCGGTCTCGCGCAACCAGCGGATGGTGCCGTCGGGCCAGATGACCCGGTATTCCTCGTCATGGTTCTCGCCGGTTTCCAGGCAACGCAGCTCACCGGCCCGTACCCTGACCCGGTCGTCGGGATGCACGCAGGCGCAAAACAAGGCGTAGGAGGGCGTCACTTCGCCGATCTTGAAGCCGAACATGCCGTAAATCGCGTCCGACCAGTAGAGCCGATCGGTGTCGACATCCCAATCCCAGGTGCCGATGCGGGCGAAATACTGGCTGCGTTTGAAGCGTTCGGCGTCGCTGTCCTGATGGATGTTTTGTCGTTCGGACAGGTGGGTGATGAGCACGCGATACTCGTCGAGCTGCTTTCGCAGCGAACGCTCGCGACAGATCAGCGCGATAATCAGGGCAAGCAGCAACGCGCAAATGGCTGCGCCGGTCCAGACATGAATCATGCAGAGGTTGCCGTCATGGCGTTTTGATTCCTAGGGTAGGTGCTGCATATCTTAGTTCACGCCTAGTGACAGAAACAGGCCGTATGGGTTGCCAATCGCGCACGTTTCTGGGAAAACGGCGCCGTTACGTCCAATTGGGCGAATGAACAATAGAGTGAACATGATGAATGATGAACTGCAGGTAATCGATCTTGAAGCGGGCGACGGCAAAGCTGCCGTCAAAGGTGCGCTGATCACCACCCAGTATCGTGGCTGGCTGGAAGACGGAACCGAGTTCGATTCTTCCTACAGCCGGGGCAAACCTTTCCAGTGCGTGATCGGCACCGGACGCGTGATCAAGGGCTGGGATCAGGGGATCATGGGGATGCAGGTCGGTGGCAAGCGCAAATTGCTGGTGCCGGCGCATCTGGGCTATGGCGAGCGCACGATGGGGGCGATCCCGCCGAATTCGAACCTGATTTTCGAGATTGAATTGCTGGAAGTTTTGACGCGGGATGATTGATTTGTTGGTTGTGGCCTGAAAACACAAACCTGTCATCCAGATTAGAGGTGATGGCAGGTTTTATGTTCTGCTGGGAGGATTTCCGGTTTTTATTTAGCGAGTCAGATGAAAGTTTCAATATCATCTAGCGTGTCAGCAACGGTCGCTTCAAGTGCCGGGAATTTTGTTTTCGCAGTATCGAGGGCGGGAAGCACTGCGTTCATATCCAATGTTCCGTGTCTGCGGGCTATATGACCGAGCGACGTGATAGCCGATGCCACGACTCGCTCGCTGCCACTGTCGAGATATTTCAAGCAAATGGTCTGGGCCCAAAATCTATCCTGCTCATTCAAGCCAATGGAAATCAGCGCGGTGACAATACTTGTTTCTAAGCCGGTATCAAGAAGACTGACCGCTTCGTCGTGGCTCATTGATGGATCTTGATAGAGAAGACTCACCTTTCAACCCCCAGAATATTTCCTTTGTTGTCGGCTTTTTTAGCCTTGATCAGAGCATTTTTCATATCTTGATGGAGTTTATCCCAAGGCCTGACATGGCCGTGGTAAATGTCCCCTCCCGTACGATCAAAGACGACAAATTCTTTGGTTTCTGGATCAACACCAATCCGACGTGCCGATGTAGGTTTTACCTGCACTGAGTTGTCGAGCGCTTCCTGTCCATTGGCGGGTCCCTTGCTTTTCACTGGGGTATCCGTTTTTCCATGGTAACTGGCTGCATCGAACTCCAGGGTTAAGACGATGTAAAGAGGCTTGATGCCAGAATCAGCCGGGAATACAAGAATGAAATCCTTATACTCAGGCGGGTAGATCGGATTAACGATGATGCTGTCTGCGGCTGGCGTAGGCGGATAAATCCAGATGTGCGGGACTTGTGGAGCACCTTCCAGCGGTGGGATTCCCGAATTGCTGGACGGGTCTACGGCAGGTGTCCATATCAGCGTTGTCCCGTTGCCAAAGTCAGCCACCTGTTGAGAGCCTTGAGCCACGAACTGCACGACGGGAATCATTTCCCAGTCGCTGCGCTTCTGGGTGTTGTACCCATAGCCCTTTAAAATTCCATCGGCCTGTTGTTCTACATGCAGGCGGACACGTGTACGACCTTCCTTGAGTGTCTTGAGCTGTTCCTCTGAGTATAGGGAACTGTCCCCAAGACTGGACGGCCAGAGCAGTGCAACGACGCCCGCTAACGCGCCGGCAGCAACACCAGCAGTTATTACCCCTGTACCACCGGCAACTGTGGTCCCGAAACCAGCCGTTCCAGCCCCGCCCAAGAGAAGCGTTCCAAGAGAGCCAGGTAACGCACTACCGCTGATTTTTTTGAGAGGAATGTTTCCTGCCGCGTCCCTTTCGCGACCACCCAGAAGAGAGAAGTTTCCGTAGTCAGCCAGTTTCTCGACAGGAACAAACCCCGCTGGGTTGTCGTGGTCGATTACTCCGTACGGGAGGTTGCAGCTTTTGGTGAACACGCAACCCTTAGTGGGTCGATTTTCCTGCAGAGGTTGCCTGACAATACGATCTTCGTAAGCCTGCTGGCGGGCCATCATGTCGTCATAAGATTTTTGTCTGGCATCCCGCTCCGCCAGTTCGGTTGCGGTCATATACCGGCTGGTGACGTGATGTCCGTCCCCTGAGGGTGGGTTTTGAATCCGTGGAATGTCTGTTTTGCGAGACATGAGCGTCCTTGTTACATCCTTTGAAAGCGATGCGGACGTTATCTCGTGAAGGCTATGCCTGGCTGTAGGACGGATCTGAAAACATGCCTGTTGTTACAAGATTGACTCAATTGATCTTTCCTGAACGGACGTAGTTGTTGGCAATGGTGCTGGGTGTTTTGTTCTTAGATGTTCGCGCGAAAACGATGTTGGTTGTCATGCCGCCATCGCCGGCAAGCCGGCTCCTACAAAGGGCGTTGTAGGAGCCGGCTTGCCGGCGATGAACGATAACGCGGTCGATCAGGCGTTCGGCGAATTGGGGCTAACCCTGAAACGTCTCCCGGTACGCATACAACCCCGGTGTCCCGCCCGTCATTACAAACAACACGTTGTCCCCGGCGCGAAAACGTTCTTGCTTGAGATCCGCCACCAGGCCAGCAAACGCCTTGCCGGAGTAAACCGGGTCGATCAACAAGCCTTCGGCGCGAGCCATCAGGCGTACGGCGTCTTGCATGGCTTCGGTAGGCAGGCCGTAACCTTCGCCCAACTGACTGCCGTCAACGACGATCTCTTCGGGTCGTACGCTGGTATTGCCGCCGAGTAATGCCAGCGTATCCTGGGTCAATTTCAGGGTTCTGGTCGCTGACGATTCCCGATCCGACAACACCGAATAAGACTTGACCATCGAGGCCCCTCGGTCCAGCAACTGGAAGCCGGCCGCGAGCCCGGCGTGGGTGCCGGCGCTGCCGTTGGGCACCACGACCTGATTGAAGACCAGGCCGAGTACCGTCTCCTGCTGCGTGATTTCTGCGGCGCAACGTGCATAACCGAGACTGCCGAGGGGCGTTGAGCCGCCCATGGGAATCACCAGCACCTTGTGTCCCGCGTCCCGAAGTTGCGCCGCGCGAGCCTCGGCCCGGGCGAGCGAGTCGGTGCCTCCCGCCAGCACTTGCAGTTGCGCGCCAAACAATTGGTCGAGCAGCACATTGCCGTTGAGTTCGTAATCCACATCAGTCTTGGGGACCGAGCGCGTCAGGATCAATTCGCAGGCGATGCCCAGGCGTGCGCAGGCTGCGGCGGTCAGGCGCGCATGGTTGGACTGCACGCCGCCGACGGTAATGACCGTATCAATGCCGGCCTGCTGCGCCGCCCCGATATGGAATTCGAGTTTGCGCAGTTTGTTGCCGCCACCACCCAGCAACATGTGATCGTCGCGCTTGAGAAACAGGCGAATTTCCCGCGCCCCCAGGCCCAACAGCTGTTCGAGGCGTTCGGCCCGTTGAATGGGCGTGGGGCCTTGCAGAAGGTCTGCTCGCGCAAAAGCGCTCAGGGCTTTGTCCAGTTGGGTTTGCATCGATGGCGCCTCGCTGACGTTTATCAGAGTGACTCTAGGGAGAAAGTCACTCGCGATAAACGCATTGCCAGTCATTACACCCTTAACCTGATGTAACAAATGCGCCGGCGTGCTCTTCACGAGAACAGCGGGATTCGGCCATTCAGGGAAGGGCGGTAGCGCCAGGTCAAGTGCTCCAGCGCGGGTTTCAAGGCCAGAATCTGCCTCAGCGTGGCGCTGGCGATACTCATGGCCAGTACCTGCCCCGGGCATTGATGACGACCGGCACCGAAGGTAAAACTGCGTCGCTGCGGGCGTTCGAGCATGAATGCATCAGGCTGCTCATTGAGCTGCGGATCGCGATTGGCCGACGCCAGCATCACCAGGATCACATCGCCCGCATTGAAGTTCATACCCTCGATTTCACAGGATGCGGCGACGAAGCGACGGGTGTTCTGTACCGGCGGATCGAAGCGCTGGACTTCGGCCAGCAGGTCGTCAATGTTGATCGAATCGTTCAGCCACTGCGGATGTCGAATCAACGCCAGTAACGCATTGCCGATCAGCCCGGCGGTGGCTTCATAGGTTTGGGAGAACAGGCCGATGAGGTTGGCAATCAGGGCTTCGCTGTCGTCGGAGGTTGCCGAAAACCGCTGGCGGATACCGGCAAGCAGGGCGCTTTGATTGTCCGGGTCGTCCAGCAGCTCAATGAAATAACCACGCAACTGTTCCGCCGCCGCATGGGCAGCGTCCAGGTGTGCCTGAGCGCTGAGGGGCGACAGGCACGCGACGAAATCCCCGGTCAGCTCGCTGATCACCCGAGCCTGTGCGGGCGAAAACCCCAGTAACGCCGCCACTACGCACACCGGGCCAAGAAACATTGCCTTGTGCAGCCCTTCGGCGTCGGGGCTGAGCAGCCTCGCGCCGACCAACGCGTTGACTTCCTCCCCGTCAATAAGCGCCACCTCCGGCTGGATCGCCGATCTTGGGCAACGCTGGCGTTCGCCCTCGTTCATCCGCATCAACTGACTGAAGACCTTGCCGGCCATGCCACTGGCAATGGTCTTGGGCACTGGCTCGTGAGTCGGCCGAACGTGACAGTCAGGATGCGCCAGCACCGCCGCCACGGCTTTGGCGCTACTGGCCACCCACAGTTTCAGTCCCTGGTGAAAAACCAGTCCGCCTTGAGCGCGCAGTTGCGCGTAATAAGGATAAGGATCGGCATGAGTCGCAGCGATGATCGGGTCCATGGGTCGCAGCCTTGTTCGTGGTGGGAAAAGTGTTGCTACTATCTCCAGTCCGAAAGGGGCTTGATTCGTCCGGGAGCGAAATATGAACGCAGAACCACACGACCTCGGTGTTTCACAGGTGGCGGCGGCCATTGCCGAACCGGCCCGGACCAAAATGTTGTGTTCTTTGATGGACGGCCACGCCCGCACCAGCACCGAGTTGGCGGCGATTGCCGAAGTCAGCGCTTCCACTGCCAGCGCGCATCTGGCCAAACTCAAGGACCTGGCGCTGCTGCGTCTGCATGTTCAAGGGCGTCATCGCTATTACAGCCTCGCGGACAAACGCGTGGCCCAGGCGCTGGAAGCGTTGATGGTGATCGGCCAGAACACCGCGCCGACGTTCAACCCTCGCACTCCGGACCGCCTGCAATTTGCCCGCACGTGCTACGACCACATGGCCGGCACGCTGGCGGTGTTGCTGCATGACCGGCTGCTGGAAAAAGGCTGGTTGCTGGAAACCGATGAGCAGGCTTATCGGCTGAGTGACAGCGGCGAGGCGTTGTTCGAAGGGCTGGGCATTGAAGTCAACGACCTGACCACGCAGCGCCGACGGTTTGCCTGCCCGTGCCTGGACTGGAGCATGCGCCGCCCGCATCTGGGTGGTTCGTTGGGCGCGGCGTTGCTGCAAATGGCGATCAAGCGCAAATGGGTGACGCAGGATCTGGACAGCCGGGCGCTGACGTTGACCGCGTTGGGCCGCAAGGAAATCGGCGCCCGGTTTGACCTGAAGCAAAGTCTGCCCGTAGGCGAGCTGATTCCGGGATTGATCACCCAGGCCGGTCAGGTCCGCGGCATCAAGGGCAGGGTGGGCAAGCGCCTCACACTGGCAAACGGAGTTCCTGACACGGATTCTCGGGAAACACAGAACCTGTAGGAGCCGGCTTGCTGGCGATGGACTCCAGTGCACCGCGGTGAACCAGTCAGTAAGCGTTATCGTTAACGACCATCGCCAGCAAGCCGGCTCCTACAGTTCTGAGGCGGACGGAATATCTGGCTCATAAAAAAGCCCCCCATCGCCAAGACGATGGGGGGCTTGGATGCAGCAGATGTCAGGTCAAACCTTGACGATCCAGCCTGCTGGCGCTTCGATCTCACCGGTTTGCACGCCGGTCAGCTCTTTGTAGAGCTTCTGGGTGACCGGGCCGACCTCGGTTTCGCTGTGGAACACGTGCAGGTGGTCGTTGTAGCTGATACCGCCGATCGGGGTGATCACGGCAGCCGTACCGCAAGCGCCGGCTTCCTTGAAGTCGGACAGCTTGTCGATGAACACGTCACCTTCAACCACTTCCAGGCCCAGACGCGTCTTGGCCAGCTCGATCAACGACAGACGGGTGATGCCCGGCAGCACCGACGGCGAGTTCGGGGTGACGAACTTGTTGTCGTGGGTGATCCCGAAGAAGTTGGCCGAACCGACTTCCTCGATTTTGGTATGGGTCATCGGATCCAGGTAGATGCAGTCGGCAAAATGCGCCTTCTTGGCCTGGGAACCAGGCATCAGGCTGGCGGCGTAGTTGCCACCGACCTTGGCTGCGCCGGTGCCTTGTGGGGCGGCACGGTCGTAGCTGGAGATCAGGAAGTTGTGCGGGGTCAGGCCACCTTTGAAGTAAGCGCCGACCGGGATGCAGAAGATCGAGAAGATGAACTCGGGTGCGGTACGCACGCCGATGTTGTCACCCACGCCGATCACGAACGGGCGCAGGTACAGCGCGCCGCCGGTGCCGTAAGGCGGGATGAAACGCTCGTTGGCGCGGACCACTTCCTTGCACGCTTCGATGAACTGCTCGGTCGACACATGCGGCATCAGCAGGCGGGCGCAGCTGCGCTGCATGCGGGCGGCGTTCTGGTCCGGGCGGAACAGGTTGATCGAACCGTCCTTGCAACGATAGGCCTTCAGGCCTTCGAAGCATTGCTGGCCATAGTGAAGGGCAGTCGAGCCTTCGCTGATGTGCAGCACATTGTCTTCGGTCAGGGTGCCTTTGTCCCACTCGCCATTACGCCAGTGCGACAGATAGCGCTTGTCTGTCTTGATGTAATCAAAACCCAGCTTGTCCCAATTGATGCTTTCGTTACCCATGACACCCTCTATCACTTAACAACCGTCGAAACGGTTCAAGGCTTCTGACGTTTTTTGGATGGGGACAACAATACTTCATTCCGGGCCTGTTTCGCAGCCCGGAATGCATTCCTTTGTAGGAGCGAGGCTTGCCCGCGAAGAACGATAACGCGGTGGTTCAGATACACCGCGTTATCGTTCTTCGCGGGCAAGCCTCGCTCCTACGGGGTCGGCTTAAAGGTGCAGCGCGTGGCCAAGAGCACGCAACGCCGCTTCCTGGACGGCTTCGCCCAAGGTCGGATGCGCATGGATGGTGCCGGCGATGTCTTCCAGCCGGGCGCCCATTTCCAGGCTTTGGCCAAACGCGGTCGACAATTCCGAAACACCCACCCCAACGGCCTGCCAGCCAACAATCACGTGATTGTCCCGACGAGCGACCACTCGCACGAAGCCGCTTTTCGATTCCAGCGTCATCGCCCGGCCATTGGCCGCGAACGGGAAGCTTGAAACGATGCAGTCCAGGCCCGCTGCCTTGACCTCGTCCGGGGTCTTGCCGACCACCACCAGTTCCGGGTCGGTGAAGCACACGGCAGCGATAGCCGTCGGGTTGAACTCGCGGGTTTTACCGCTGATCAGCTCGGCCACCATCTCGCCCTGAGCCATGGCCCGGTGCGCAAGCATCGGTTCACCGCTGAGGTCGCCGATGGCGTAGACGTTGCGCATGCTGGTCTGGCAACGGTTGTCGATCTTGATCGCCGAGCCGTTCATGTCCAGATTCAGCGCTTCGAGGTTCCAGCCCTGGGTGTTGGGTTTGCGGCCAACGGCGACCAGTACCTGATCGGTTTCCAGGTTCAGGGTTTCGCCGTTCGGTTCGAGAACCTGCAACGTATTGTTATTAGAATCAAAGCCTTGGACGCTGTGCTTCAAGTAAAGCTTCACGCCGAGTTTTTTCAATTCATCATGAACAGGCTGGGTCAGTTCAGCGTCGTAGGCCGGCAGGATGCGATCTTGCGCCTCGACCACACTGACGTCGGCGCCGAGCTTGCGATAGGCAATCCCCAGTTCCAGACCGATGTAACCGCCACCCACCACGACCAGCCGTTTCGGTACCGATGTGGGTGCCAAGGCTTCGGTGGAGGAGATGATCGGCCCGCCAATCGGCAGCATCGGCAGGTTCACGCTTTTCGAACCGGTGGCCAGCACCAGGTGCTCGCACTGAATGCGCGTGTCGCCGACTTCTACGGTTTTACCATCGATAACTTTCGCAAAACCTTGAATAACCTGAATTTTGTTCTTTTTCAGCAGCGCCGAAACGCCAGTGGTCAGGCGATCAACGATGCCGTCCTTCCATTCGACGCTTTTGCTGATATCGAGGGTCGGCGCCGAGACGCTGATGCCCAACGCAGAATGTTTGCTGTGGTGCTGCGTCTGGTGGAACTGCTCGGCAACGTGGATCAACGCTTTCGATGGGATACAGCCGATGTTCAGGCACGTACCGCCCAACGATTCGCCTTCCACCAGAATGGTCGAGATGCCCAGCTGGCCGGCACGGATCGCCGTCACATAACCGCCAGGACCGCCGCCGATGATCAGCAGCGTGGTGTTCAAAATCTGCATGCCTTACTCCACAAACAAGGTAGCGGGTTGTTCGAGCAAGCCACGAACGGCCTGGATGAATTGCGCCGCGTCCATGCCATCGACCACGCGGTGATCGAAGGAGCTGGAGAGGTTCATCATCTTGCGGATCACGATCTGGCCTTTGACCACCATCGGGCGTTCGACGATTTTGTTGACGCCGACGATCGCCACTTCCGGCAGGTTCAGCACCGGGGTGCTGACGATTCCGCCCAATGCGCCGAGGCTGGTCAGGGTGATGCTCGAGCCGGACAATTCATCGCGGCTGGCCTTGCCGTTACGCGCGGCGTTGGCCAATCGGGAGATTTCGGCAGCGTTGTCCCACAGGCTGCGGGCTTCGGCGTGACGTACCACGGGCACCATCAAACCGATGTCGGCTTGAGTGGCGATGCCCACATGCACCGCGCCGAGGCGGGTGATGACCTGGGCTTCGTCGTCGTAACGGGCGTTGATCTGCGGGAAGTCGCGCAGGGCGACGACCAGGGCGCGGACCAAAAATGGCAACAGGGTCAGCTTGCCACGGGTCGCACCGTGTTTTTCGTTCAGGTGCGCACGTAGTTCTTCCACAGCGGTCACGTCGATTTCTTCGACATAACTGAAGTGGGCGGCGCGCTGGGTGGCGTCCTGCATACGCTGGGCGATCTTGCGGCGCATGCCGATCACCGGGATCTGTTCTTCGTCGTTACGCTGGGCGTAAGCGGCGGTGGCAGTCGTTGCATTCGACTGACCTTGCGCCAGATAGGCGTCCAGGTCTTCGTGCAGCACGCGACCGGCAGGACCGGTGCCGCGCACCAGGCGCAATTGAATGCCGAGGTCCAGCGCATGTTTGCGCACGGCCGGGGAGGCCAGCGGACGCTCGTCAGCTTCGCGAGCCACCATCGGGCCCTGGCAGACGGCCGCTCGCGGCGCTGCGGCAGGAGCCGGTTTGGTTGCTGCAACAGCTTCGACTTTGGGGGCCGGTGCTTCTTTCGCGGCGGCAACCGCAGGCTGGGCCGACTCTTTAACGTTGCCCGCGCCTTCGACTTCAATGCTGATCAGGATGCTGCCAACCGCCATGACTTCGCCGGGTACGCCGCCCAGCGCAATCACCTTGCCGTGTACCGGCGAAGGGATGTCGACCATCGCCTTGTCGGTCATGACATCGGCCAGCACCTGATCTTCGACGACCATGTCGCCGACTTTGACGTGCCACACCGACAGTTCAACTTCTGCAATGCCTTCACCAATGTCCGGCATTTTAATAACGTGCGTGCCCATTCAGACCTCCATAACCCGATGCAAAGCCGCGCCCACTCGGGACGGACCAGGGAAATACGCCCACTCTTGCGCGTGCGGGTAGGGGGTGTCCCAACCGGTGACGCGTTCGATCGGCGCTTCCAGGTAGTGGAAGCAATGCTCTTGCACCAGGGCAGCCAGTTCGGCACCGAAACCGCAAGTGCGGGTCGCTTCGTGAACGATCACGCAACGGCCGGTTTTCTTCACCGACTTGGTGATGGTTTCCAGGTCCAGCGGCCACAGGCTGCGCAGGTCGATGACTTCAGCGTCGATCCCGCTTTCTTCAGCGGCGACTTGCGACACATAAACGGTGGTGCCGTAAGTCAGGATGGTCACATCCTTGCCCGGGCGGGTGATGGCGGCGACGTCCAGCGGCACGGTGTAGTAACCGTCCGGGACTTGCGCGGCCGGGTGTTTCGACCATGGCGTGACCGGACGTTCGTGGTGACCATCGAACGGGCCGTTGTACAGGCGTTTTGGCTCCAGGAAGATCACCGGGTCATCGTTTTCGATGGAGGCAATCAGCAGGCCCTTGGCGTCGTACGGGTTGGACGGCATCACCGTGCGCAAGCCGCAGACTTGGGTAAACATCGCCTCGATACTCTGGCTGTGCGTCTGGCCGCCATAGATGCCGCCGCCGCATGGCATGCGCAGGGTCATCGGTGCGGTGAACTCGCCGGCCGAGCGATAACGCAGGCGGGCGGCTTCGGAAATGATCTGGTCCGATGCCGGGTACACGTAGTCGGCGAACTGGATCTCGGCCACCGGACGCAAACCGTAGGCGCCCATGCCCACGGCAACGCCGACGATGCCGCTTTCGGAGATCGGCGCATCGAACACGCGGGAGGTGCCGTACTTGTTCTGCAAGCCTTCGGTGCAACGGAACACGCCGCCGAAGTAGCCGACGTCCTGACCAAACACCACGACGTTGTCGTCACGTTCAAGCATCACATCCATGGCCGAGCGCAGGGCCTGGATCATGGTCATGGTGGTCGTGGTCATGGCGGTTTCCGGTTGAATATTGTTGTTGTGATCGTTCATGTCAGATCCCCAACTCTTGACGCTGGCGCTTCAAGTGCTCCGGCATCTCTTTATAAACGTCTTCGAACATGGTCGCGGCGCTCGGAATCTGGCCGCCGGCGAGGGTGCCGTACTGCTCGGCTTCTTTCTGCGCGGCGATGACTTCGGCTTCCAGTTCGGCGCTGACGGCGACGTGTTCCTCTTCGGACCAGTGACCGATTTTCACCAGGTGCTGCTTCAGGCGCGCAATCGGGTCGCCCAACGGGAAGTGGCTCCAGTCGTCGGCAGGACGGTATTTGGACGGATCATCGGAGGTCGAGTGCGGGCCGGCGCGGTAGGTGACCCATTCGATCATGGTCGGGCCAAGGTTGCGGCGGGCGCGCTCGGCAGCCCAGGCGGAAGCGGCGTAGACCGCGTAGAAATCGTTACCGTCGACGCGCAGGGAGGCGATGCCGCAACCGACGCCACGACCGGCGAACGTAGTGGCTTCACCACCGGCAATCGCCTGGAAGGTGGAGATGGCCCATTGGTTGTTGACCACGTTGAGGATCACCGGCGCGCGGTACACGTGGGCGAAGGTCAGGGCGGTGTGGAAGTCCGACTCGGCAGTGGCGCCGTCGCCGATCCAGGCCGAGGCGATTTTGGTGTCGCCCTTGATCGCCGAGGCCATGCCCCAGCCGACAGCCTGGACGAATTGGGTGGCGAGGTTGCCGGAAATGGTGAAGAAACCGGCTTCCTTGACCGAGTACATGATCGGCAACTGACGGCCCTTGAGCGGATCGCGCTCGTTGGACAGCAACTGGCAGATCAGGTCCACCAGCGGCACTTCACGTGCCATCAGGATGCTTTGCTGGCGGTAGGTCGGGAAGCACATGTCGTCGATGTTCAAGGCCAGGGCCTGGGCGCTGCCGATGGCTTCTTCGCCAAGGCTTTGCATGTAGAACGACATTTTTTTCTGACGCTGGGCGACCACCATGCGGTTGTCGTAGATCCGCGTTTTGAGCATGGCGCGCATGCCTTTACGCAGGATCTCCACCGGTACGCCTTCAGCCCACGGGCCCAGGGCATTGCCCTGATCGTCGAGCACGCGAATCAGGCCGCTGGCCAGGTCGGCCGTGTCGGCGGGTTCAACGTCGATTGGGGGTTTGCGCACCGTGCCGGCATCAGTCAGATGCAGGTAGGAGAAGTCGGTTTTACAGCCGGGACGGCCCGAGGGTTCAGGGACGTGCAGGCGCAGCGGTTCATACGCTTGGTTCATGGCTTCTACGCTCGATCTTGTGAATTTCTTGTAGTGAGCTGACCGTCATTCCACGTGTTATGGAAATCTTGTCCTACAAACATCATAGGCCCGGCGCAGGAGAATATTTATCTGTGTTTCGTTGCGTTGGTGGTCATTTGAGGTTAAAAAATCTGCATAAACAAAAATAACAGGTGGTTTTTTCTCATGCGCAAATTGGACCGTACCGATATCGGCATTCTCAACAGCCTTCAGGAGAACGCGCGCATCACCAACGCCGACCTCGCACGCTCGGTGAATCTGTCGCCGACGCCGTGCTTCAACCGGGTCAAGGCGATGGAAGAATTGGGCCTGATTCGCGAGCAAGTGACGCTGCTGGACGCCGATCTGTTGGGGCTGCATGTGAATGTGTTCATTCATGTCAGCCTGGAGAAACAGGTGGAGGAGGCGTTGCAGCATTTCGAGGAAGCGATCTCGGATCGCCCGGAAGTGATGGAGTGCTATTTGATGGCGGGTGATCCGGATTATCTGATCCGGGTGCTGGTGCCGACCATTCAGTCGCTGGAGCGTTTCATGATGGACTTCCTCACCAAAGTGCCCGGTGTGGCGAACATCCGCTCAAGCTTTGCGCTCAAGCAAGTGCGCTATAAAACCGCGCTGCCGCTGCCGGCAAACGGATTGACCCTGACCAATTGACCTGCCCCCCCAAACACCACAAAACCTGTAGGAGCCGGCTTGCCGGCGATGGCGGCGCATCAGCCACCATCATTGTTGCCTGACACACCGCTATCGCCAGCAAGCCGGCTCCTACAGGATTTTGTGGTGGGGGCGGGTTTGTGTGACACCGCGCAATTGTGGGAGCCTGGCTTGCCGGCGATGGCGGCCTCGGAATCGCCATCGCCAGCAAGAGTCAGAGTTTGTTCAGGGGGATTTTCAGGTAGGTGACGCCGTTTTCTTCGGGCGGCGGCAAATTCCCGGCTCGTACGTTGACCTGAATCGCCGGTAACAACAGCGTCGGCATGCCCAGCCCCGCATCGCGCCGGGTGCGCATGGCGACGAATGCCGCTTCGTCGATGCCGTCATGGATGTGGATGTTGCTCTTGCGCTGCTCGCCCACTGTGGTCTGGCACTGGGGCTTGCGATTTTCAGGCGGATAGTCGTGGCAAACGTAAAGCCGCACGCTGGCCGGAAACGCCAGCAGCTTCTGGATCGAGGCGAACAATTGATTGGCATTCCCGCCGGGAAAGTCGCAGCGCGCAGTGCCGACATCCGGCATGAACAACGTATCGCCCACCAGAATGACGCTGCTGTCGATCAAATAGGCCATGTCCGCCGGCGTGTGACCGGGTACGTGCAGCGCCGTGGCCCTGAGGTTGCCGATCATGAACGATTCGTCGGGGGCGAACAGGTGATCGAACTGCGAACCGTCCACGGCAAATTCCGGTTCAAGGTTGAACAGGCCTTTGAACACGCCCTGCACCTTGCTGATCGACTGACCAATCGCAATCCTGCCGCCCAGCTCCCGACGCAGATAAGGCGCGGCAGACATATGATCGGCGTGGGCGTGGGTTTCCAGCAGCCATTGCACCTGCAACTGATGTTCACCCACGAAGGCGATGATTTTATCGGCCTGGGTGGTGGCGGTGCGCCCGGCGGCCGGGTCGTAGTCGAGCACGGGGTCGACGATTGCACACTGGCTGCCGTCGGCCTCGTAAACGACGTAACTGTAGGTCGATGAGGCGGGGTCGAGGAAGGATTCAATCAAGGCGGGCATGGTGGCCGTTTCTTTTGGGACAGGTGTTCAGGGTAGTTTCATTTTCCCTGCGCTGACCAGCCCCGATCAATTCAATGCAGGAAAAAAGCTGCGCGGGCTCTATCCTGTCAGTCATCGATACCGGGCGTTCCCGGCTCTTCTCACGGATCACGAGCGTTTTATGTTGCTGGCAAGTTTTTTTGGTGTGGCCATGGGCCTGGTCCTCGGATTGACCGGTGCCGGTGGCGGCATTCTTGCGGTTCCGGCCCTGGTGCTGGGGTTGGGTTTGACCATGACACAAGCGGCCCCCGTTGCATTGTTTGCGGTGGGCAGTGCGGCGGCGGTCGGGGCCGTCGATGGGTTGCGCCATGGCCTGGTGCGTTATCGCGCAGCGTTGTTGATCGCCTTGCTGGGGGCGATTTTTTCCCCGGTCGGCATCTACTTTGCCCATCAACTGCCGGAAAAAATCCTGATGATTCTGTTCAGCCTGCTGATGGTCATGGTGGCCTGGCGGATGCTGCGCCGCGAGCGCCATGAAGAAGGGCCGAGCGACCACGGCCACGCCCACTGGGGCCAGAAAAACTGCATGCTCGATCAACAGACCGGGCGTTTTTCCTGGACCGCCAAATGCACCGCAACCCTGGCCGCACTTGGCGCGGTGACCGGCGTGGTCTCCGGGTTGCTCGGGGTTGGTGGCGGGTTTCTGATTGTCCCGGCGTTCAAGCAACTGACCGATGTGCAGATGCGCGGGATCGTCGCGACGTCCTTGATGGTCATCAGCCTGATTTCTGCCATCGGCGTGATCGGTGCATTTCATGCCGGGGTGCGGATCGATGGTCTGGGGGTGGCGTTCATTGTTGCGAGCGTCATCGGCATGATCGTTGGTCGACAGTTGTGCGCCCGAGTACCGGCCCGGGCCTTGCAGATCGGCTTCGCCAGCCTCTGCGTGGTGGTCGCGGCCTACATGCTGTTCAAGGCCGGCATCTAGGCGTCTTACACCTTAAGTTCCGGGCCCTCGTCGTGGCCCGGTCTTACACCGAACTTGCTGCACTCCACCGGCCACGCCAAAGCACTTCAAAACCACCCCCAAGGCAGCGTATGACGCCGCCGGTCCGCTTTCGATAATCGCCTCCGACATCCAGTCCCCCGCTGCGGAGCGCGTCATGCACAACAATAAGAATTTCAAGCACCGTTACTTGCCAGCCTTCATCGCCAGCCTGTCGGCCCTGGGTTTGAGCTCAATGGCCGAAGCCGAAATCATGCTGTACGACAAGGACCAGACTACGTTTTCCACCGATGGCTACATCAACGCCTTCTATGTGAACAGCGACGTCGACCGTGCCGGCGAGCAGTTCGACCGTCGACAGGCACGGGTGAAAATGGGCTTTTTGCCCAACTACCTTGGCTTCAACATGGGCAAGCAGGTCGACGACCTCAAGCTCGGCGCCAGGGCGTCGTTCTGGGTGACCATCAACGACAGCGAAACCAACGGCACCGACACCGCCATCGACGTGCGGCAGTTCTACGGCACGGTGGCCAACCCGGAATGGGGCGAAGTGCTGATCGGCAAGGACTTCGGTCTGTTTGCCCGTTCCAACATTCTGCTCGATGAGTTGCTGGCCGGTTATGGCCAGGTCAGCGACACGCTCGGGTTGGTGGATGGCGGCGGGGTGTCGTTCGGCAACATCGGCAGCGGCTATCCGTACCCGTTCCCGACGTCGCAGATCACTTACCGCACCCCGGTGATGGACGGCCTGCGAGTCGCGGTAGGGATCATGGACCCGGTGGACACCAACGACAGCAGCGCGACCGGCAAGGCCTATCAGGAAAATCCGCGCACCGAGAGCGAGATCACCTATCAGTTCGACCTCGCCGGGGCGAAGATTTACAGCTGGGTGAATGGCAGCTACCAGACTTCGGACAACACCGATTCCACGGTGCAGTCCGTGACCTCCAAAGGTTTGGGTTATGGCGTGCAGGCGAAAATGGGCGGTTTGTCGCTGACCGGTTCGGGTTTTCAGGCCAAGGGCATCAACCCGTTCTTCACCAACAACGCCGGCGAACCGACGCTGCGGAATGTCGACAGTGATGGCTACCTGTTGCAGGGCTCGTACAAGCTGGGCAAAAACCGCCTGGCCTTGTCCTACGGCAAGACCAAGGACGACGGCAACGGCGTGGTGGGCAGCGGCGCGGACTATGAGACTCGCGGCATTGCGCTGTTCCATGACGTCAATGACAACCTGAAGCTGGTGGCCGAGTACAACCAGTTCGAAATCAATGGCCACCAAACCAGCGCGCAAAACGAAGACACCGACACCTTCGCGGTGGGGGCGGTGTTGACCTGGTAACCCCAGCCACACCGCAAATCCTTTGTAGGAGCGAGGCTTGCCCGCGAAGAGGCCGTCACATTTGACATTAATGTCGACTGACACACCGCTTTCGCGGGCAAGCCTCGCTCCTACAAAGGATCGACGGTGTTTGCAGGGACTCTCATCCCATCGAAGCGCCTGACCGCTACCCAAGTAGCATACGTCGCCGACCGCTGCCTTCGTACACTCCAACCTCACACATGCGCACCTGCGGGAGGCGACGATGCAGCAGGTTCAGAGCGACGGGGTCGTCAGTGCGATGTCCCAGGCGACCGATGCCCAGCAGGTAGCCCAGGAGTTGGCGCGGCAGTTGCTGCATCCGCATTTGGGCTTTGTGCTGTTTTTCTGCTCCGCCGAGTACGACTTGCAGGCGCTGGGCCAGGCCTTGCAGCAGAGCTTCGGCGGTATCCGTCTGGTCGGTTGCACCAGCGCCGGTGAAATCACCCCGCTGGGTTACGGGCGCAACTGCGTGACGGCGGTGGGTTTCGACCATCGGCATTTTTCCATCGATGCCGAATTGATCGACGAGATGGAGCGCTTCAGCCTGATCGACGCCCAGCAAATGGTCGAGCGTCTGGTCAGTGGTTGTCGCAGCAACACCCTGGCGCCGATCAAGGGCAACAGCTTTGCCCTGACCTTGCTCGATGGTTTGTCCAGCCGTGAAGAAATGGTGCTCGCGGCGTTGAGCGCGGCGTTGGGCGACATTCCGCATTTCGGTGGCTCGGCCGGCGACGACAATTACCTGACCCACACCCACGTTTACTTCGGCGGCGAGTTCCACAGCGGCGCGGCGGTGGTGGTGCTGGTCAATACCTGGCTCGACTTCGAAGTCTTCACCACCCACCACATCCTGCCGAGGGCGGAAAAACTGGTGGTCACTGGCGCCGACAGCACCTCGCGCCGGGTCTTCGAACTGAATGCCGAACCGGCCGCCGAGGAGTACGCCCGGCACATCGGCGTGCCTGTGGCTGAACTCGATCATCGGATCTTCGCCGCCCACCCGCTGGCAGTGCGGATCAACGATCAGTATTACGTGCGGGCCATCCAGCAGGTGCACCCGGACTTGAGCCTGAGTTTCTACTGCGCCGTGGAAAACGGCATCGTCCTCACCGTCATGACGCCCGGCCCGATGCTGCCCAATCTGCAAACCCTGTTCGACGGTTTGCAGGAACGCCTCGGTGACCTGTTGTTGACCATCGGCTGCGACTGCTTTCTCAGGCGCCTGGAGCTGGAAGACGGCGGCAATCTGGAGCAGATCGGCAGGTTTTTGCGCGACCAGCGGGTGATGGGTTTCAACACCTACGGAGAACAGTTCAATGGCATGCACATCAACCAGACCTTCACCGGGGTTGCCATTGCCCGAGGCCGCTCCCCTGGACATCGCTGAGCTTGCGGCTCAAGTCGCCAGCCTGCGGCACGAAAACCACAAATTGCAGCGCATCAATGCTGCGCTGATCGAACGGATCGAGTCCGGCATCACCCGCGGCAACGACCCGTACGCGGCGTTCCAGCATTCGGTGGTGCTGGCCGAACAGGTACGTGAGCGCACCGATGCCTTGAACCAAGCCATGGCTGAACTGAAGTCAGGCAATCACTTGCTCAGCGAAGCGCGTCTGCGTGCGGAAACCGCGCATCAACACCTGATCGACGCGATCGAGAGCATTTCCGACGCCTTTGTATTGTTCGACGCAGAGCAGCGGATCGTGCTGTTCAACAGCCGCTTCAAGGCGTTCTGGGGTAACAGCCGGGTGCGAATCAACGCCGGCATGCGCCTGGCCGAGGTCAAGCGGCTGATGCTGTCCACCGGTCTGTTCACCGAAGAACCGCGCGGGCAGGCCGACGAGAACCTGCTGTTCCGCTTGCAGGACGGTCGCTGGCTGCAAGTCAGCGAACGGCCGACCCAGGAAGGCGGGCGGGTGATCCTGTTCACCGACATCACCGACGTCAAACTCAGTGAAACCGTGCGCCGCGAGCAGGCCGTGGCGCAGAAATCGCATTTGTTGCAACGGGCCGTGGACAACCTGTCCCAAGGCGTGGCGATGGTCAACGCCGAGGGCATTCTGGAGTTGTGGAACCGGCGCTTCCTTGAACTCAGCGGCCTGGCGCCGGTGGCGGCGCATCGACCGTTCGCCGAAGTGATCGCCGACAGCGAGTTGAACCTGCTGACCCCGGCCAGCCGCGACGGCAACGGGCGCCCGGTGCAGGAATGCGAGCAGCGACTGTACGATGGCCGGGTCCTGGAAATCCGCACGCATCCGCTGCCCACCGGCGGCTTCGTAAACACCTTTACCGACATCACCGAACGCTACCAGCACGCCGAAGCACTGAGCGAAAGCGAGCGCTGGATTCGCCTGATCACCGACCACGTACCGGCGCTGATCGCCTACCTCAATGCCGATCTGGTCTACGAGTTCACCAACAAGGTCTACGAAGAATGGTACTGCTGGCCACGCGGCGTGATGCTCGGGCAGAGCCTGCGCGAAGTGCACAGCGAGCAGCATTACCAGCGCCTGGAAGCCTATGTGGCGCGGGCGTTGGCCGGTGAAAGCGTGACGTTCGAGTTCGCCGAAACCAACATCAACAACCAGGAGCGCTACATGCTGCGCTCCTACGTGCCCAATCGGCTGGTAACCGGCGAAGTGGTGGGGATTTTCGTGTTGATCCGCGACATCACCGAGCGCCGCCGCACGGCCGAGGCGTTGCACCAGGCCTATCAGAACCTCGAACTGCGGGTGCGCGAACGCACGGCGGAACTGACGACCCTCAATGACCAGTTGCTGCGCGAGATCGACGAACGTCGGCGGGTTGAATCACGCCTGCGGGAGGCCAAGCTCGAAGCCGAGCAGGCCAACCTGTCGAAGACCAAGTTTCTTGCCGCCGTCAGCCACGATTTGCTGCAACCGCTGAACGCCGCGCGCCTGTTTACCAGCGCCTTGCTCGAACGCCGGGAGCC
The DNA here is from genome assembly GCF_949768225.1 of Pseudomonas sp. IT-P44. Lineage (NCBI taxonomy): Bacteria > Pseudomonadati > Pseudomonadota > Gammaproteobacteria > Pseudomonadales > Pseudomonadaceae > Pseudomonas > Pseudomonas sp. IT-P44. Next base: position 31,801 of record NZ_CATKQM010000039.1, read on the forward strand.
GCTGGCCAACGAGATTCTGGTGCGCAACGTCAGCAATTCCCTGGAAGACGTGGAGAATCTGCTCGGCACGCTGGTCGACATTTCCAAACTCGATGCCGGGGTGATCAAAGCCGACATTGCGCCGTTCGCCTTGAGCGAGTTGCTGGAAAACCTCGCTGCCGAGTACACCCAGGTCGCGCGCAGTGAAGGGCTTGAGCTGCATTTCATCGGGTGTTCGGCGCTGGTTCGCAGTGACATTCAATTGCTCGCGCGGATCTTGCGCAACCTGTTGAGCAACGCGATTCGCTACACCTACAGCGGCCGCGTGGTGCTCGGTTGCCGGCGGCATCATCAGCGGCTGTCGATCGAGGTCTGGGACAGCGGCATGGGCATCGCCGAAAACCGTCTGGAAGAGATTTTCCAGGAGTTCAAACGCGGTGATGTGCAACGTCCGGATCAGGATCGCGGGTTGGGGCTGGGGCTGGCAATCGTCGAGAAAATTGCCGGGATTCTCGGGCACCGCATTCACGTGCGTTCGTGGCCGGGCAAGGGCTCGGTGTTTTCCGTCGAGGTGCCGTTGAGCGCGACGGCACCCAAGGCACTGCCGAGCCTGTTGATGAGTGAGCCGATGCTCGAACGTCTGCGCGGTGCGCGAGTGTGGGTGCTGGATAACGATGCGGCGATTTGCGCCGGCATGCGCACCTTGCTCGAAGGCTGGGGCTGTCTGGTGGTGACGGCGCTGTCGGAGCAGGACCTGGCGCGGCAAGTGGACAACTATCACGCCGAGGCGGATTTGCTGATTGCCGATTACCACCTGGATGACGATCAGAACGGCGTGGATGCCGTGGCGCGGATCAACGCCCGGCGCGGCTCAGCCATTCCGGCGATGATGATCACCGCCAATTACAGCAATGAGCTCAAATTGCAGATTCGAGAGCTGGGGCACACCTTGATGCATAAGCCGGTGCGGCCGATGAAGCTGAAGACGGCGATGAGTCATTTGCTCGGTAGGCCTTGAGATATTTGTTGATGTTGAGGGCCTCATCGCCAGCAAGCCGGCTCCTACAGGGGATCGCGTTGTTCCTGTAGGAGCCGGCTTGCTGGCGATTTGCTTGGCCGGCCCTGAAATTTGTGCGGGGGCTGATGGCCTCATCGCCGGCAAGCCGGCTCCTACAGGGGATTGCGTTGTTCCTGTAGGAGCCAGCTTGCTGGCGATTTGCTCGGCAGGCCTTGAGATATTTGTTGATGTTGAGGGCCTCATCGCCAGCAAGCCGGCTCCTACAGGGGATTGCGTTGTTCTTGTAGGAGCCGGCTTGATGGCGATGGGCGCGACGCGGTCTCAACGTCGTAGATAAGAGCCGAAATCAATATCCCCGGCACTCAGGATCGCCTGTACCCGATTATGCACGTTGAGTTTGCGCAAGATCGCCGAAACGTGGGCCTTGACCGTGGTTTCAGCGATTTCCAGGGTGTAGGCGATCTGTTTGTTCGACTCGCCTTTGGTCATGCGCTCCAGCACCAGCAACTGTTTGCGGGTCAGGGCCTGGAGCAGTTCCGGCGGGAAGCTCGGGGTGTCGTTCATCCGGCGGTGGGTGCCGCTTTTCTGCGTGCGGATGATGTCCGGCGGCAGGTAGACGTTGCCATTGAGAATCTGCTGGATAGCCTCGGTCATCTGCACCCGTGGCGAGGACTTGGTGATGAAACCCACCGCGCCATAGGTGATGGCTTGCAGCACGATCTGCTTGTCCTGTTCCGCCGAGACGATCACCACTGGAATGGTCGGTGCCTCGTTGCGCAGGTTGATCAGGCCATTGAGGCCGTGCATGCCGGGCATGTTCAGGTCGAGCAGGATCAGGTCCAGGTCGTCGTGGTCCTGAGTCAGCGCCAGGGCGCTGTCGAGGTCGGCGGTTTCCATGACCTCGCTGCCCGGGAATCCATCGCTGATGACGTTATGAATGGCTTCGCGAAACAGCGGGTGATCGTCGGCAATCAGAATTTTGTACATAGCCTTTCACCTCATTATTTTGATTATGGTGTGGCAACAACACGCACGCGTAAAGGTCAGGGAAAAGGTTCGGGCAGGGCGGGTGTCACGGGCAGGTTCGCCGCTTGCCAGGCATCCAGGCCATCGCGATACCAATACAGAGTCTTATAGCCCATGGCGGCGGCGCGTTTGACCGCATTCCAGCTCAACCAGCAATCGGACCGGCAGTAAAAGACCAGCGGTTGCCGGGGATCGCCGGCGGTGAATTTTTGCAGATTGCGCGAGAAGTAATCCTGCCAGTCGGGTGTCAGGTCGCCATCGCCGGTGTTGGCCAGCCAGTGGCTGCCGGGCAGGTTTTCGTGGGGCTGGTCTTCGATGAAACGCCCTTGCAGCCATTGGCGGCGGTAGACATCGATCAACACTGGGCGAGGCGTCTGGGTGAGCAGGGTTTGCAGGGCGGCGGTGTCGACGATGGTGACCCCCTCGGCCTGATTCGGCGTGGGGCTGCGGTACAGGCCGATGCGGTAGCCATCAGCTGAGAACAGCGGTGTTTCGGCGTGTGCGACGCCCAGCAACAGGCTCAGCGATAACACAGCGAGGGAAGGGCGCAGCAGAACACGTCGGGCACGCGGCATGGGTTCAGTCCTTATAGTTATGAGCCCATTACATGCCAGTCGCGGTGCGTTGGGAATGCGACGATAGACAGGAAAACCAGTACTAAAGTAGTAATTTTGGTGAGATCAACTGTAGGAGCCGGCTTGCCGGCGATGGCGGTGTGTCTGATACACCGCGTTGTCTGGATCGCCAGCAAGCCGGCTCCTACAGTTCGATGTCGATCACACGATTGCGGCAGGTCACATCCCTTGTAGGAGCCGGCTTGCTGCGGGCGGCGTTCCGACGATGGCGGCGTGTCTGGCACACTGGGGTTAGCTGGATTTGCGCAGGGCGGCGTGTTGGGGGTTGAAGGTGAGGACTGCCAGTAGCGAGAACAGCAGCGTCAGGCCGATGCACACCGCCAATGCCAACGGGTTGAAGCGCTCGTACAAGGCAAACCGCACCAGTTCCACTGCATGCGTAAACGGGTTCACGGCGCACAACCAATACAACCACTCGCTCGACTCGCGCATCTTCCACAGCGGGTACAGCGCCGACGATAGGAAAAACAGCGGGAAGATCACGAAGTTCATCACCCCGGCAAAGTTCTCCAGTTGGCGGATCGCGTTCGACAGCAACAACCCCAACGCACTGAGCATCAACGCCACCAGCAGCAACGCCGGCAAAGCGATCAACAGGCCCATGGCCGGCGGCTGCACGCCGTACACCCAGGCAATCGCCAGAAAGGCATACACCTGCAACAGCGAAATCAGCGAGGTGGCCAACAGTTTGCTGCACAGCAGAAATGTGCGGGGCAAGGGACTGGTGAGCAGTACACGCATGCTGCCCATCTCCCGGTCGTAGACCATCGACAGCGAACCTTGCATGCCGTTGAACAACAGGATCATGCAGGCCAGCCCCGGAATGATGTAGACGTCATACGGAATGTAGGTGTCGTAGGGCTCGATGATCGCGATGCCGAGTGCTGCGCGAAAACCGGCGGCGAACACCAGCAGCCACAGCAGTGGCCGCACCAGTGCACTGAGAAACCGCGTGCGCTGCAAGACAAAACGCAGCCATTCACGCAGCACGATGCCGCTGAAACATTGCCAGTAAGCATTCATTGGACGGCTCCCGAGGTGGTCAGGCGAGCGAAGGCCGAACCGAGGTCGCCGCCGTGTTCCAGGCTCAACGCATCGGCCTGGCCACTGGCGACCAAGCGCCCTTGATGGAGAATCAGCAAGTCATCGCTCGGCTGCACCTCGTCCAGCAAGTGCGTGGTCCAGAGCACGCTGAGGCGGTGCTCGCGGCACAAGCTGCGGATGTGTTGATTGAGCGCCAGGCGACTGGCCGGATCAAGGCCGACACTGGCCTCGTCGAGCAGCAACAGGCGTGGCTCATGCAGCAGCGCGCGAGCGATTTCCACCCGGCGACGATGACCGCCATTCAGCTCGCGTACCCGCTCGCGACGGCGTTCGGTCAACGACTGGCGGGCCAGTTCGGCATCGACCCGAATTGCGGTTTCACGCCGCGACATTCCGTGCAGCGCGGCGTGATAACGCAGGTTCTGCTCGACGCTGAGGTCCAGGTCCAGCGTACTTTGCTGAAACACCACCCCCAATTGCTTGAGCGCCGGGCGCGGAGCACCCCGCAATGAACAAGCGCCGACACGGATATCACCGCGTTGCACATCGTACAGTCGGGTCAGCAAGGCAATCAGCGTCGATTTGCCGGCGCCGTTCGGCCCCAGCAGCGCCGCAAAACGACCGGGCGCCAGGCTGAAACTCACTTGGCGCAACGCCTCCCGCGCGCCGTAGGCGAAACTCAGGTCGCTGACTTCCAGTGCGTTCATGGCGTCACCACCACGCCCCACGGATAGCGCCCGACCTTCACCGATTTGCTCACTTTGAGGCTGTCGATATCAATCACCGACACATCGCCGCTGACGCCATTAGTGGCCAGCAACTGCTTCTGATCCGGGGTGAATGCCATCTGCCACACGCGCCGGCCGACCAGCAGGTAATCGAGGATTTCGAAGGTTTTGGCATCGATCACCGCGACGTGGTTGGCCGGGCCCAGCGCGACGAAACCGTACTTGCCGTCAGCGCTGAGTTTGATGCCCACCGGTTGCACCTTGTCCGGGTGCACGCCCTTGATCTGGAAGGTCAGGGTCTTGAGGACCTGCCGGGTGGCGGTGTCAAGAATGGTCACGGTGCCGCCGATTTCCGCCGAGGCCCACAACTGTTTGCCATCGGGCGCGAACTCGACGAAACGCGGGCGCTGATCCACCAGCGTGCTGTCGGCCAGGGTCTGGGTGCCGGTGTCGATCCAGTGCAGCATGTTGGTGGTTTCGCTGGTGTTCACCGCCCATTTGCCGTCCGGGCTGACGGCCATGCCTTCGGGCTCGACGCCGACGTTGATCTGACTCAGCACCTTGGAGGTTTCGGTGTCGATCACCGTCACCAGCGCATCGTCCTCGTTGGAAACGTAGAGCCAGCGATTGTTCGGGTGCAGGGCGAATTGCTCGGGGTCCTTGCCCGAAGGCAGTTCCTTGATGATCTTGCGCGTGGCCACGTCCATCACCTGCACCCGGTCCGAATCGCTGGCGCAGATGTACAGCAGCTTGTTGTCGTGGGACAGCAACAGACCGCGCGGGCGCTGGCCGACGGGCAGGGTGTCGGTGACTTGCAGGGTCTGCATGTCGATCAGGCTGAGGCTGTTGTCTTTTTCGTTGGAGACCCAGGCGGTGCTGGCCGCGGCGTGCCCGGCAGCGAGCAACAGGGCGCATGAAAGCAGGGTGCGGCGCATGGCGGATTCCTTATTGTTGTTGTGGAAGATCAGGGAAAGCGGCAGCTGACCTCGGCTTTGTCGTAACCGAGGCTGTCCATTTCGTTGAAGGGGTGCAGAAAGCCGTCCTGTGGCGAGGTGCTGACCAGCGCCCGCGGCTGCACAATGGGGATCGGCTGGCGCAACTGGCCGTTCCACGGGCGATAACTGAGCTTGCGACCCTTGAAGCCATCGAGCGGCAGTTGGTCACTGATTTCCAGGTTGCGGATCGCCATCGGATCGGTCTGACGCAGTTTGCTCACCGCGCTGGCGATGCTGCGCACGGCCATCCACGCGGCAAAGTCGCGGTCGTTCATCCAGCGTCCGGCCATGGCTTCGAAGCGTTTCTGCAATTGCGCTGCGCCGTAAGTTTCCACGGTCTTGTGCCAGCCCACCGGGGTCAGGCCTTGAGTGCCGGCCACCGGGCGCGGATACCAGGTCTGGTAGGGCACGTATTCGCCGAAGTCACCGCGTTCATCGGCCACCAGAACCACGTCGTACTCGGCGGTCTGGGTGAACAGCGGCATGTCGGCCTGGGCGCTGCGGCGTTGATCGTTATCGAAACTCCAGGTTTTTTCCGCCACCAGTTGCACGCCGAAGCGTTTCGCCGCGCGGCGCAGGGCGGCGGCATAGGCTTGATCGTCGGCGGTCGGGCCGACAATCAGCAGTGCCCGCTGCCATTTGCGCACCACCAGAAACTGCGCCAAGGCATCAGCGAGCATGGCCCGGCTCGGCAGCGTGTGCAGCACGTTCGGCAGGCAATCGGTGGTGCGCAGGCTGTCATCCGGGCTGCCGGCGTTGATCAGCAAACTGTCGGGCAGGGCGGCGCTGAGTTGCCGCAGGCTGGCCACCGGCGCGTTCACCACAAACAGGCGCAGACCTTGCGCGTGTTGCGCCTTGGCCGCATCGAGCAAGGCCTGCGGGTTGTCGACGTTGGCGTTGGCCAGGCTGTAACTGTGATTGAGAAAGCGCCCGGTGCTGTTGCTGTCGGTGATCGCCAATTCGGCGCCACGCAGGCCGGCATCGACGGGCTCGGGAATGATGTTCGACAGCAAGGGCCCCGGGTCGGGGCGATAACCCAGGTAACCGATCTGCACTTGCAGCGGTGCATCGGCCGCCTGACTTTGTGTCGCCAGCCCGGCGGCGCAGGCAATCGCCAACAGGTAGATCAGGGCGTAAGGGGCAAGCTGGCGCATAGGGCACTCCATCACGGGTAGCGCCAGCATAGGAAGCCTGAGGACGGGATGAAATATGCAGAAAGTACCAGTGAGGCAGTACCAAGGTAGTAACTCGCCGAGGGCGGCGCGGTTTTAGCATGGGCAACAACGGCCATCACTCTGAAGGAGATCGACCATGCGTATTCTCAAGGCGCTGCTCCTGCCGTTGTTGCTGATCCTGAGTCTGATTGGCGTCGACAAGCTCCACGGCCCGCGCCCCGCGTCGCTGCTGGTGATGCCTGCGACACCGGGGCGCTAGGCGTGTCGGCCCTGTGGCGGATCAACCTCTGGGTCTGCGGATTTTTCGCGCTGGTCACTTTGGCGTGCATGGGCTTGCTGGTGCACCAGGCGCTGGCGGATGTGGAGCGAGAGCTGCAATCCGCCGAGGCGGTGGTCGAGTACTTGAGCGAAACCGCCGCGCGCGATCCCGCCAGCCTGCAACCACGGCTGACGCAAAGTCTGCGTCACGTGCGGGTGCGCTGGCTCGAACCGGGCGAAGCGGCACAACCGCCAATGCAGGACGGGCTCGACGCCTGGCTCGGGCGATTGCTGTTTGCCGAGGCCAGGCACAGTGCGCGGGAGCTCGATCTGCAGGATGGCCGGCGTGTGCTGATTGCGGTCGACCCACGGGATGAAATCGATGAAGTCTGGGATTCCCTCCAGCAATTACTGAGCCTGTGTGGCCTGGCGTTGTTGTTGAGTCTGTTGACCATTCGCTGGGCCGTGCGCCGGGGCATGGGCCTGCTCGATGAGTTGCTGCGCGCCTTGCGGCAGGTTTCCGGAGGCCAGCTCAAGGTGCGACTGCGCGCGCAAGGGCTGCCGGAAGCGCGGCAACTGGCGGTGCACTTCAATCGCATGACCGAAGCACTGGAGCAGGCGCGGGCCGACAACACGCAACTGACCCAGACCTTGCTGGCGGTGCAGGAACAGGAACGCACTCATCTGGCGCAGACCCTGCACGACGACCTCGGTCAATACCTGGCGGGGATTCGCGCGCAGGCCTGTCTGTTGCGCCTGGTCGCCGACCAACCGGACACCGTGGAGCGCACGGTGCGTGAGCTGGAACACAACTGCGAGCACCTGCAACAAGGATTCAGAGCGCTGGTGCACGACCTCTATCCGGTGGTGTTGCAACACCTGCCGTTGGCCGAGGCTTTCGCGTTGTTGGTGGAGCAGTGGCAAGGCCGACAGGGTGTCGATTGTCAGTTGCGCGTCAGCGCTTCGTTGCCGCCATTGTCTGCGCCGGACAAGACCCATCTCTACCGCCTGTTGCAGGAAGCCTTGACCAACGTCGCCCGCCACGCCGATGCAAGCCAGGTGCGGGTTCGCCTGCAACACTGCGGCGGCCACTTGCGCTTATTGATCCGTGACAACGGTTGCGGCGCCCGCCAGCCACAGCGGCCGGGTGTCGGTTTGTATTCGATGTTCGAGCGCGCCCGCAGTCTGGGCGGTGAGTTACGCATCATCAGCCTCCCCGGCGCCGGTTGGGCGCTGGCCTTGAGCATGCCTTTGGAGGCGTCATGAATATTCTGCTGGTGGATGACCATGCGGTAGTCCGTCAGGGCTACGCGAGTTTGTTGCGCGCGTTGCTGCCGGCGATGGAAGTGCGTGAAGCCGCGACGGGTGAAGAAGCGCTGATCAGGGTTCAGGAGGCCGTGCCGAATCTGGTGATCATGGATTTCGGCCTGCCGGGGATCAGCGGGCTGGAAACCACGCGCCGGTTGCGACAGCGTCTGCCGCAACTGCGCGTGCTGTTTTTCAGCATGCACGATGAGCTGCCGCTGGTGCGCCAGGCACTGGAGGCGGGTGCTTCGGGTTACCTGACCAAAAGCTCGGCGCCCGAAGTGCTGATCGAGGCGGTGCGGCGGATTCTCGCGGGCCACGCCTACATCGAACAGCCCCTGGCCACACAACTGGCGTGTCACCCGCAACAGGACGCCAGCGACCCGCGTTTGCAGAGCATGACCCAGCGCGAACTGGAGATTTTCGTGATGCTCGCCAAAGGCACCCCGGCCCGTGTGATTGCCGAACAACTGAGCATCAGCAGCAAGACCGTCTCCAATCACCTGACGTTGCTCAAGAGCAAATTGCAGGTGAGCTCCCATGCCGAGCTGGTGCATCTGGGGATTGATATGGGGGTGGTGCGAAAGGCGGGGTAGCTGAACTCACACATTCCCCTTG
>NZ_CATKQM010000040.1:0-37787 GCF_949768225.1 Pseudomonas sp. IT-P44
AGGTGGGAGCGGGCTTGCTCGCGAAGGGGCCTATGAAAGCGCTACAAATCCCCTCAGAAGTTATCCGGCGACCGCGCCTTATCCCGCGCATGCTCGCGGCTGATCAAGCCCTTGGTCACCAACTCCTTCAAGCACATATCCAGCGTCTGCATCCCCAGATTCCCGCCGGTCTGAATCGACGAGTACATCTGCGCCACCTTGTCCTCGCGGATCAGGTTACGGATCGCCGACGTTCCCAGCATGATTTCGTGCGCCGCGATCCGCCCACCACCGATCTTCTTCACCAGCGTCTGCGATACCACCGCCAGCAGCGACTCGGACAGCATCGAACGCACCATTGCCTTCTCATCCCCCGGAAACACGTCCACCACCCGGTCGATGGTTTTTGCCGCCGACGAGGTGTGCAACGTGCCAAACACCAGATGGCCAGTCTCGGCAGCCGTCAGCGCCAGGCGAATAGTCTCCAGATCACGCATCTCACCCACCAGAATCACGTCCGGGTCTTCCCGCAACGCCGAGCGCAAGGCTGTGGCGAAGCTGCGGGTATCGCGATGGACTTCGCGCTGATTGATCAGGCATTTACGCGATTCGTGGACGAATTCGATCGGGTCTTCAATGGTCAGGATGTGGTGATGACGATGGTTGTTCAGGTAGTCGATCATCGCCGCCAGAGTGGTGGACTTGCCGGAACCGGTCGGGCCGGTGACCAGCACCAGGCCACGGGGGGAGTCGGTAATCTTGCGAAACACTTCCCCCATCCCGAGGTCATCCATGCTCAGGACCTTCGACGGAATGGTCCGGAACACCGCGCCGGCGCCACGGCTCTGGTTGAACGCATTGACCCGGAAACGCGCAACGCCGGGCACCTCAAAGGAAAAGTCGGTTTCCAGGTGTTTCTCGAAATCCACACGCTGGGTGTCGTTCATGATGTCGTAGACCAGTTCCTGAACTTCCTTGTGATCCAGGGCTGGCAGATTGATGCGCCGCACATCGCCGTCGACGCGAATCATCGGTGGCAGGCCTGCCGACAGGTGCAAGTCGGACGCTCCTTGTTTGGCGCTGAACGCCAGCAGCTCAGTGATATCCATAGCACTCCTCAATTCCAGTAGAATGCCGCCAACCTCAGACCCGCTGGCGCCTCTTGAATGTCCACGATAGCAGACAACATTGAACTGGTTAGTTCACGCATCCGGGCTGCAGCCCTCGCCGCCCACCGTGACGAACACAGCGTTCAGCTCCTGGCCGTGAGCAAGACCAAGCCCGCCGAGGCCCTGCGCGAAGCACATGCCGCCGGCCTGCGCGACTTTGGCGAGAACTACCTGCAGGAAGCCCTGGGCAAACAGCTCGAATTGGCCGACCTGCCCTTGATCTGGCACTTCATCGGCCCCATTCAATCGAACAAGACTCGCGCTATCGCCGAGCACTTCGCTTGGGTGCATTCCGTGGATCGCTTGAAAATCGCACAACGCCTGTCCGAACAACGCCCTGCCGATCTGCCGCCACTGAACATCTGCATCCAGGTCAATGTCAGCGGTGAGGCCAGCAAATCCGGTTGCACCCCGGCCGACCTGCCGGCCCTGGCCAACGCCATCAGCGAACTGCCGCGCATCAAGCTGCGCGGGCTGATGGCGATTCCCGAACCGACGGAAGATCGCGCCGCCCAGGACGCCGCTTTTGCTGCCGTGCAAAGCCTGCAAGCCAGCCTGAACCTGCCGCTCGACACACTTTCCATGGGCATGAGCCACGACCTTGAGTCGGCCATCGCCCAAGGCGCCACTTGGGTCCGCATCGGTACGGCCCTGTTTGGCGCCCGCGACTACGGTCAGCCTTGAACCCATGGCCGACTCTTCTATTTATAAGGACCTGACATGAGCAAGACTCGTATTGCCTTTATCGGTGCCGGCAACATGGCCGCCAGCCTGATCGGCGGCCTGCGCGCCAAAGGTCTGGACGCCGCGCAGATCCGCGCCAGCGATCCGGGCGCAGAAACCCGTGCCAAAGTGAACGCCGAACACGGCATCGAAGTATTCGCTGACAACGTCGAGGCCATTCAAGGCGCCGATGTGGTCGTTCTGGCGGTCAAACCGCAAGCGATGAAAGCCGTGTGCGAAGCGATTCGCCCGAGCTTGAAACCGGATCAACTGGTGGTATCCATCGCCGCCGGCATCACCTGCGCCAGCATGAACAACTGGCTCGGCGCACAACCGATCGTGCGCTGCATGCCCAATACCCCGGCGCTGCTGCGTCAGGGCGTGAGCGGTTTGTTCGCCACCGCCGAAGTCACCGCAGAACAGCGCCAACAGGCGCAAGAACTGCTGTCGGCCGTGGGCATCGCCTTGTGGCTGGATGAAGAGCAGCAACTGGACGCCGTCACCGCCGTCTCCGGCTCGGGCCCTGCGTACTTCTTCCTGTTGATCGAAGCCATGACCGCCGCCGGCGTGAAGCTCGGCCTGCCGGCGGACATCGCTGCCCAACTGACCCTGCAAACTGCCTTGGGCGCCGCACACATGGCGGTTGCCAGCGATGTCGACGCGGCTGAACTGCGTCGCCGTGTGACATCGCCGGCGGGCACCACAGAAGCTGCAATCAAATCGTTCCAGGCTGGCGGCTTCGAAGCGCTGGTAGAAAAAGCACTCGGCGCCGCTGCGCACCGCTCGGCCGAGATGGCTGAGCAGCTCGGTCGCTAATCAGCCCTTACAAAGGAATAAATGATGCTAGGACTCAACGACGCTGCCATTTTCATCATCAAGACCCTGGGCAGCCTGTATCTGCTGATTGTGCTGTTGCGCTTCATCCTGCAACTGGTCCGGGCGAACTTCTACAACCCGCTCTGCCAGTTCATCGTCAAGGCCACCCAGCCGCTGCTCAAGCCGCTGCGCCGGGTCATCCCGAGCATGTTCGGGCTGGACATGTCCTCGCTGGTGCTGGCGCTGATCGTGCAGATGCTGCTGATCGCGGTCATCGTGTCGCTCAAAGGCTTCATGGTCGATTGGGTGCTGCTGGTGCCGTGGGCGCTGATTGCGCTGTTCTCGCTGTTTTTGAACATCCTGTTCTACGCGATGATCATCAGCGTGATTCTGTCCTGGGTCGCGCCGGGTAGCCACAATCCGGGCGCCGAGCTGGTCGCGCAGATTACTGAACCGGTACTGGCCCCGTTCCGCCGGATCATTCCGAACCTGGGCGGCCTCGATATCTCGCCGATCTTCGCGTTTATCGTGATCCAGTTGCTGCAAAGCTGGCTGATTCCGCGGCTGGCGTACTTTGCCCTGATGCCGCAGGGGCTGCTCGGTTTGATCTGATACCGCGTCATCGTTCTTCGCGGGCAAGCCTCGCTCCTACAGATTTAGAGTCGATCGCGATATTGGCGAACGACACATTACCTGTAGGAGCGAGGCTTGCCCGCGAATGTAGCGCCTCGGTTCAACTGAATGAAATCAGGCCCGGCCTTTGCTTGCCGCTAACCCCACCGGTCTTTAGACTTACGCCTCATTTCAACGAGAGCAGGGTCGATGCCAACTGCCTTTCCCGCCGATTCTGTTGGTCTGGTGACGCCGCAAGTGGCGCACTTCAGTGAACCCCTGGCCCTGGCCTGTGGCCGTTCGCTCCCAGCGTATGACCTGATTTACGAAACCTACGGCACGCTGAACGCCACGGCGAGCAACGCCGTGCTGATCTGTCACGCCTTGTCCGGTCACCATCACGCCGCCGGCTTCCACAGCCCCGACGACCGCAAACCCGGTTGGTGGGACAGCTGCATCGGCCCCGGCAAGCCGATCGACACCAACAAGTTCTTCGTGGTCAGCCTGAACAACCTCGGCGGTTGCAACGGCTCCACGGGCCCGAGCAGCGTCAACCCGGAAACCGGCAAGCCGTTCGGCGCCGATTTCCCGGTGCTGACCGTGGAAGACTGGGTGCACAGCCAGGCGCGCCTGGCCGACCGGATCGGCATCAGCCAATGGGCCGCCGTGATTGGTGGCAGCCTCGGCGGCATGCAGGCGATGCAATGGAGCATCACCTACCCGGATCGCATTCGTCACTGCCTGGCCATTGCCTCGGCACCGAAACTGTCGGCACAAAACATCGCCTTCAACGAAGTAGCGCGCCAGGCAATCCTCACCGACCCCGAATTCCACGGCGGTTCGTTCCAGGAAGCGGGCGTGATCCCCAAGCGCGGCTTGATGCTGGCGCGGATGGTCGGGCACATCACTTATCTGTCCGATGACTCGATGGGCGAAAAATTCGGCCGCGGCCTGAAGAGCGAAAAGCTCAACTACGACTTCCACAGCGTCGAGTTCCAGGTTGAAAGCTACCTGCGTTATCAGGGCGAAGAGTTCTCCGGGCGTTTCGATGCCAACACTTACCTGCTGATGACCAAGGCGCTGGACTACTTCGACCCGGCGGCAAACTTCGACGATGACCTGGCGAAAACCTTCGCCGGCGCTTCGGCCAAGTTCTGCGTGATGTCCTTCACCACCGACTGGCGCTTCTCCCCGGCCCGCTCGCGGGAACTGGTGGATGCGCTGATGGCGGCCAAGAAAGACGTCTGCTACCTCGAGATCGACGCTCCGCAAGGCCACGACGCCTTCCTGATTCCGATCCCGCGCTATCTGCAGGCATTCGGCAATTACATGAACCGCATTACGTTGTGAGAAAGCCATGAGAGCTGATCTGGAAATCATCCAGGAATGGATCCCCGCCGGCAGCCGCGTGCTCGACCTCGGTTGCGGTGACGGCGAGCTGCTGACGTGGCTGCGCGACAACAAGCAAGTCACCGGCTACGGCCTGGAAAACGACGCGGACAACATCGCCGAGTGCGTGGCCAAGGGCATCAACGTGATCGAGCAGGACCTGGACAAGGGCCTGGGCAACTTTGCCAGCAACAGTTTCGACGTCGTGGTCATGACCCAGGCGCTGCAAGCCGTGCACTACCCGGACAAGATCCTCGACGAAATGCTGCGGGTCGGTCGCCAATGCATCATCACCTTCCCCAACTTCGGTCACTGGCGCTGCCGCTGGTACCTGGCGAGCAAGGGCCGGATGCCGGTGTCCGAGTTTCTGCCGTACACCTGGTACAACACGCCGAACATCCACTTTTGCACTTTCGAAGACTTTGAAGCACTTTGCCGCGAACGTGAAGCCAAGGTCATTGATCGGCTTGCCGTGGATCAACAGCATCGGCACGGGTGGGCCAGTAAGCTATGGCCTAATCTGTTAGGTGAGATCGGTATTTACCGCGTCAGCAGTCCAGGACTGCAGGATCACAAGGTCGCGGTCTGAACCACCCTATTTCAAGGAGAACGATCATGGGTCGTCTAGCGTTATTTCTACTCACTGCCTGCCTGAGCGTTACCGCCATGGCCGCCGACGTCATCAAGGGCGAGCGCAAGGAAACCTTCGGTGACGTGACGGTGCATTACAACACCTTCAACTCCACGTTCCTGACACCGGACATCGCCAAATCGGCCGAGCTGATCCGCAGCAAGAACCAGGGCGTGATCAACGTCTCAGTGATCAAGGATGGCAAACCGCTGGTCTCTAACGTCAGCGGCACGGTCAAAGACCTCACCAGCCAAAGTGTGCCGTTGAACTTCAAGCAGATCACCGAACAAGGCGCGATCTACTACATCGCGCAATACCCGGTCGATCAGCAGGAAGTCCGCACCTTCGATATCAAAGTGCAGACCGGCGACAAAACCAACACCATCAGTTTCCAACAAGAGCTTTTCCCCGGCCAATGATGAATTTCACGCAACTCGTACTGGCCAGCCACAACGCCGGCAAACTCAAGGAACTCCAGGCCATGCTCGGCGACTCGGTGCATCTGCGCTCGATCGGCGAGTTCAGCAGCGTCGAGCCTGAAGAAACCGGTCTGTCGTTTGTCGAGAACGCCATTCTCAAGGCCCGCAATGCCGCGCGCATTTCCGGCCTGCCGGCGCTGGCCGACGATTCCGGGCTGGCGGTGGATTTCCTCGGTGGCGCACCGGGCATCTATTCGGCTCGTTACGCTGACGGTAAAGGCGATGCGGCGAACAACGCCAAATTGCTCGACGCCTTGAAGGACGTGCCGCAAGCCGAGCGCGGCGCGCAGTTCGTCTGCGTGCTGGCGCTGGTGCGCCACGCTGATGATCCGCTGCCGATCCTCTGCGAAGGGCTGTGGCATGGGCGCATCCTGACCCAAGCCAGTGGCGAGCACGGTTTCGGTTACGATCCGCTGTTCTGGGTGCCAGAGCGCGATTGCTCCAGCGCCGAGCTGAGCCCGAGCGACAAGAACCTCATCAGCCACCGCGCCCGTGCAATGGATCTGCTGCGCCAGCGTCTGGGCTTGAAATGACCCGTGAATCATCCGCGCCACCGCTGATCTACGGCGGTGACGCACAATCGCCTCGGGCTGCGCTCCCCGTGCTGCCGCCCTTGGCGCTGTACATCCACATCCCGTGGTGTGTGCGCAAATGCCCTTATTGCGACTTCAACTCCCACACCGCAAGCCCCGTGCTGCCGGAAGAAGAGTACGTCGACGCCTTGCTGGCGGACCTCGATCAGGATCTGCACGCGGTCTACGGCCGCGAGTTGAGTTCGATCTTCTTTGGTGGTGGCACGCCGAGCCTGTTCAGCGCCGAAGCCTTGGGCCGTTTGCTCAAAGGCGTCGAGCAACGGATTCCGTTTGCCAGTGACATTGAAATCACCCTGGAGGCCAATCCGGGCACGTTCGAGCAAGAGAAGTTCGTCGCCTACCGCGCGCTGGGCATCAATCGGCTATCGATCGGCATCCAGAGCTTTCAGGAAGAGAAACTCAAGGCTCTGGGGCGGATTCACAACGGCGATGAAGCGGTGCGTGCCGCCGGCATGGCGCGCCAGGCCGGGTTCGATAACTTCAACCTGGACTTGATGCACGGTTTGCCCGATCAGTCGCTGGACGACGCCTTGAGCGATCTGCGCCAGGCCATCGCCCTGAAGCCGACCCACTTGTCCTGGTATCAGCTGACGCTGGAGCCGAACACGGTGTTCTGGAACCAGCCGCCTGTGCTGCCGGAAGACGACACGCTGTGGGACATTCAAGAGGCCGGCCAGGCGCTGCTCGCCGAACACGGCTACGCACAATACGAAGTCTCGGCGTATGCCCTGCCCGGTCGTCCGGCGCGGCATAACCTCAATTACTGGAGCTTCGGCGACTTCATCGGCATCGGCGCCGGCGCCCACGGCAAGCTCAGTCATCCGGACGGGCGCATCGTGCGCACCTGGAAGACGCGCCTGCCGAAGGATTACCTGAACCCGGCGAAAAGCTTCAAGGCTGGCGAGAAAGCGCTGACCAACGATGAACTGCCGTTCGATTTCCTGATGAACGCTTTGCGCCTGACTGATGGCGTGGAATCGCGGCTTTATCCAGAGCGCACCGGACTGAGCCTGGAAAGCCTCGCCGAAGGCCGCCGCGAAGCCGAACAAAGCGGCCTGTTGCAGGTCGAACCGTCACGCCTGGCGGCCACCGAGCGCGGGCAATTGTTCCTCAATGACTTGCTGCAAACATTTCTGAGCTGATTTCAGCCGTAAGGGAAAACGAATGGATTTGATACTCGACCTGCTTGCCACCGTCTCCCGCTGGAGCCGCAGTAACCTGTCGGAAATCTCTCTGGCGCTGGTGGGCTGTTTGCTGGTGCTGTTCGGCGCGGACATCAAAGCCTGGATCGATCAACGCCTTGGCAGCATCGCCGGCGCTTTGCGCGTCCCGTTGCTCGCGCTGGTGTGCATGATCGGCAGCGGTGCCGCGCTGATCTACGCCACACCGTGGATCGTTCGTGGTTTGAGCCAGTTCAACAACTACAGCCTGGCGCCGGTATTGTTGGTGGTCCTGGTGCTCATCGGCGTAGTCGCCGACCGCCGCTGATTTCCGGACACAAAAAAACCTGTAGGAGCGAGGCTTGCCCGCGAAGGGGCCGTGTCAGTCAATGGTGATGGTGACTGACACGGCCCCTTCGCGGGCAAGCCTCGCTCCTACAGGTTTATAGCGTAGGGCTTAGGACTGCTTTTCGAACTTCAGATCCCACACGCCATGCCCAAGTCGTTCGCCACGGCGTTCGAACTTGGTGATCGGACGCTCGGCCGGGCGTGGCACGCACTTGCCGTCTTCGGCCAGGTTGCGGTAACCCGGCGCAACGTTCATCACTTCCAGCATGTATTCAGCGTACGGTTCCCAGTCGGTGGCCATGTGCAGAATACCGCCGACCTTCAACTTGCTGCGCACCAGTTCAGCGAACGACGCCTGAACGATACGGCGCTTGTGGTGGCGGCTCTTGTGCCATGGGTCCGGGAAAAACAGCATCAGGCGATCGAGGCTGTTGTCGGCCACGCAACGGTTGAGCACTTCGATCGCGTCGCAATCGTAGACCCGCAGGTTGGTCAGGCCCTGAGTCAGCACGCCATTGAGCAGCGCGCCCACACCCGGACGGTGCACTTCCACGCCAATGAAATCCTGTTCCGGCGAAGCGGCGGCCATTTCCAGCAGCGAATGGCCCATGCCGAAACCGATTTCCAGCGAACGCGGTGCCGAGCGACCAAATACCTGGTCGAAGTCCACCGGCGCGTCGGCCAATGGCAGCACGAACAGCGGCGTGCCCTGCTCCAGACCTTTTTGCTGGCCTTCGGTCATGCGCCCGGCGCGCATCACGAAACTCTTGATGCGGCGGTGTTGGCGCTCGTCGCCTTCTTCCGTCTGGATTGGCGTGTCGTTTGATTCAGTCATCAATGGCTCTTACTTGATCAGACCATCCAGCGGCGAAGAGGCGCTGGCATAGAGTTTTTTCGGCATGCGGCCGGCGAGGTAGGCCAGGCGGCCTGCAACGATGGCGTGTTTCATGGCTTCAGCCATCATGATCGGCTGCTGGGCATGGGCGATGGCCGAGTTCATCAGCACCGCTTCGCAACCCAGTTCCATGGCGATGGTGGCGTCGGAAGCAGTACCGACACCGGCATCCACCAGCACGGGAATCTTGGCCTCTTCGAGGATGATCTGCAGGTTGTACGGGTTGCAGATCCCCAGGCCCGTGCCGATCAGACCGGCCAGCGGCATGACCGCGATGCAGCCGATTTCCGCCAGTTGACGGGCGATGATCGGGTCATCGCTGGTGTAGACCATCACGTCGAAGCCTTCCTTGACCAGCACTTCGGCGGCCTTGAGGGTTTCGATCACGTTGGGGAACAGGGTTTTCTGGTCCGCCAGCACTTCCAGCTTCACCAGGTTGTGGCCACCGAGCAGCTCACGGGCCAGGCGGCAGGTGCGCACAGCCTCGGTAGCGTCGAAGCAACCGGCGGTGTTAGGCAGGAAGGTGTAGCGATCCGGCGACAGGACTTCGAGCAGGTTCGGTTCGCCCGGGGTCTGGCCGAGGTTGGTGCGGCGCACGGCGAAGGTGACGATCTCGGCACCCGAGGCCTCGATGGCCAGTCGGGTTTCTTCCATGTCGCGGTACTTGCCGGTGCCTACCAGCAAACGCGACTGGTAAGTACGACCGGCCAGGACGAAGGGCTTGTCGCTACGAACGATGCTCATGGGAAATCCTCTGTAGGGGTGAGGTTCTTGCAGAATTCTGTGCCCTTGCGGGCTGGGCGACTAGCCGCCGCCGATGGCGTGTACCACTTCGACGGAATCGCCGTCGTTCAATGTGGTGTCCGCATGCTGGCTGCGCGGGACGATATCCAGATTGAGTTCGACCGCTACCCGGCGTCCGGTCAATTCCAGACGGGTCAGCAGGGCCGCAACGGTTTCACCGTCGGGCAGTTCAAGGGATTCGCCGTTCAACTGAATGCGCATGCCGGATGCCGCCATCATTTTTAGGGGCTGGCATTCTAGCCCGATCAGTCTTGGCGACCCAAGCCATTCGTCATGTCGTGGGCCTTGTAGGAGCGAGGCTTGCCCGCGAAGACGTCGTCTCAGCCACCATCTTCTTTGACTGACAGTACGCCTTCGCGGGCAAGTCGGATCGCCGCCCGCTCGCTCCTACAACCGCCAGGCGGCAAGGCCCAGACAGAGCCAACCGATCAGGAATGCGAGGCCACCGAAGGGCGTGATGATTCCGAGCTTGCTGATACCGGTCAGGGTCAACAGGTACAAACTGCCGGAAAACAGCAGGATGCCAATGGCAAACGAGGCGCCGGCCCATGTGATCAAACGACCCGGAATCTGCGTGGCAAGCAGCGCCACACCCAGCAACGCCAAGGTGTGCACCAATTGGTAGGTGACGCCGGTGTGGAAAATCGCCAGGTATTCAGGCGTCAGGCGGCTTTTCAAGCCATGGGCGGCGAATGCGCCAAGGGCAACGCCGGTGAAGCCGAAGAAAGCGGCCAGCATCAGAAAGCCACGCAGCATGAAGAACTCCAGTCAGACTCGATCAACAGGGTCTGTATAATGGCCCGCTCAATGGGTTCGGCCAAGCCATCTCTATGCTGCGTTTATTTTTACGACGATTTACAAAGGCCGTGCTCTGGTTCGCGGGCGGCAGCGTATTGCTGGTGCTGATTTTCCGCGTGGTACCGCCACCGGGCACGACGCTGATGGTCGAGCGCAAGATCGAATCCTGGTTCGACGGCGAGCCCATCGACCTGCAACGCACCTGGAAACCCTGGGATGAAATCTCCGACGACCTTAAAGTCGCGGTGATTGCCGGTGAAGATCAGAAATTCCCGGAGCACTGGGGTTTTGACCTCGGCGCGATCCGCGCAGCCCTGGCGCACAACGAGCTGGGTGGCTCGGTTCGCGGCGCCAGCACCTTGAGCCAGCAAGTGTCGAAAAACCTGTTTTTATGGTCCGGCCGTAGCTGGCTGCGCAAAGGTCTGGAAGCCTGGTTTACCGGGCTGATCGAAGTATTCTGGCCCAAGCAGCGGATTCTTGAGGTGTACCTGAACAGCGTCGAGTGGGATGACGGGGTGTTTGGCGCGGAAGCGGCGGCTCGGCATCACTTTGGCGTGAGCGCCAAGTCGCTGTCCCGGCAGCAGGCCAGTTATCTGGCGGCTGTATTGCCTAACCCACGGGTGTGGAGCGCGAGTCACCCGACGAATTACGTCGCACGTCGCGCCGGGTGGATTCGGCAGCAAATGAGCCAGTTGGGTGGCGACAGCTATCTGCTGGGGCTCAACGATTCACGCCGGGCACCTTGGGCCCAATGAATTGACGCAAATCCTGTAGGAGCGAGCGGGCGGCGATCCGACTTGCCCGCGAAGGCGGTGTGTCAGTCGACGAAGATGGCGGCTAATACACCGCCTTCGCGGGCAAGCCTCGCTCCTACAGGGGGTTATGCGTACTCGATACAAACAAAAACGCCCCAATCAATGATCGGGGCGTTTTTTATTGCCTTCGCGCAACTTAGGCGGCGATCGACAGCTTGAGCTTGTTCATCGCGCTTTTCTCAAGCTGACGAATACGCTCGGCCGACACGTTGTACTTCTGCGCCAGGTCGTGCAGCGTGGCTTTCTCTTCAGCCAACCAGCGCTGATAAAGGATGTCACGGCTGCGGTCGTCCAGCACTTCCAGCGCTTCGTGCAGGTTGTGATTGGAGTTGTCGCTCCAGTCGGCGTCTTCCAGTTGACGGGCCGGGTCGTACCGGTGGTCTTCCAGATAGTTGGCCGGCGACTGGAAAGCGCTGTCGTCGTCCGCTTCTGCGGCCGGGTCGAAGGCCATGTCATGGCCGGTCAGTCGACTTTCCATCTCGCGCACTTCCCGCGGCTCTACGCCGAGGCTTTCCGCCACGCGATGGACTTCCTCGTTGTTCAGCCACGCCAGACGTTTCTTCTGGCTGCGCAGGTTGAAGAACAGCTTGCGTTGGGCCTTGGTGGTCGCGACTTTCACAATGCGCCAGTTGCGCAGGATGAACTCGTGAATTTCCGCCTTGATCCAGTGCACAGCGAACGAAACCAGACGCACACCCATTTCCGGGTTGAAGCGCTTCACGGCCTTCATCAGGCCGACGTTACCTTCCTGGATCAGGTCAGCCTGAGCCAGACCGTAGCCGGAATAGCTACGGGCGATATGTACGACAAAACGCAGGTGGGCGAGCACCATCTGCCGAGCCGCCCCCAAATCCTGCTCATAGTAGAGACTCTCGGCCAGTTCACGCTCCTGCTCCGGCGTCAGCAATGGAATGCTGTTCACGGTGTGCACGTAGGCCTCCAGGTTCGCACCCGGGACCAGAGCATATGCAGGTTGCAAAGAATTGGTCATACGAAAAAACCTCCGTCTTACAAACTCGTGCAGTTCAGCACTGCGAAAATTGACCGGAAACCAAAAGACAAGTTCCC
This sequence comes from Pseudomonas sp. IT-P44, assembly GCF_949768225.1. Lineage (NCBI taxonomy): Bacteria > Pseudomonadati > Pseudomonadota > Gammaproteobacteria > Pseudomonadales > Pseudomonadaceae > Pseudomonas > Pseudomonas sp. IT-P44. The sequence goes on from NZ_CATKQM010000040.1 coordinate 12,280, forward strand.
ATAAACGCTGAAAGGTCAATACGAGCAAAATGATACTACTTAGGCGCAAGCTCCCTCAGGTGGCGTGCGACTGCAATCCATGCACCGATATACCCTAACAGCACCGCGCCAAGCAAGAGAGACAGACCGTCGGCAACTGGCACTCCGGCCAGCGCAAAATTACTGCCATACAAACCGGCCAGTCCAACCACTGCCTCGTTCAGCCAGTTCAGACCAAACGCCAATACGCCCCAGGAAAGTATCCCCGCACCGAAGCCATACAACGCGCCCATATATAGAAAGGGCCTGCGCACATAGCTGTCAGTGCCGCCGACGAGTTTAATCACTTCTATCTCTGTGCGGCGGTTTTCAATATGAAGACGAATGGTATTGCCTATCACCAAAAGTAATGCAGAAATCAGAAGCACGGTCAGACCGAAGACAAAACGGTCACCCAGCTTGAGGATGGCTGCCAGACGCTCGACCCAGACTAGATCAAGTTGCGCCTGTTGTACCTTCGGCAGCTCGGAAAGTTTTTGTCGTAATGCTTCAAGCGCGGGCTTGTCGACTTCGTTCGGGGTCACCAGCACCACGCCTGGCAGCGGGTTTTCCGGCAGTTCCTTCAACGCTTCGCCCAGGCCGGACTGCTGCTGAAACTCTTCCAGCGCCTGATCACGACCGACATATTCGGCATCAGCTACGCCCCGAATGCCTTTGATCTGATCGCGCAACGATTCGCCTTCAGCCGGGCTGACCTCAAGTTGCAGGTACAGGGAAATCTGCGCCGCGCGCTGCCAGGAACCGCCGAGACGCTCGACGTTACTTAGCAAAAGTGACAGACCCATCGGCAAGCTCAGGGCAACCGCCATCACCATGCAGGTGAAGAAACTGCCGATAGGATGCTTGCCCAGGCGCCGCAGACTGTCCAGCAGACTGGCGCGATGGCTTTCTATCCAGGCGCGGAACAGCGTGGCGAAGTCCGGACCGTCGTCATCGTCGTGTTTTTTCTTCTGCGGTTGCGGATCGGCGGCTTTCGGCGCCACGCGTTCGGAGACTTTAGGGCTGCGTGTTGCACTCATTCCCCAGCCTCCCCATCACCGATCAATCGGCCGCGTTGCAGAGTCAGCATGCGGTGACGCATACGGGCGATCAGGGCCAGGTCGTGACTGGCAATCAGCACGCTGGTGCCCAGACGGTTGATGTCTTCGAACACGCCCATGATCTCGGCCGCCAGGCGCGGGTCGAGGTTACCGGTCGGTTCATCCGCCAGCAGCAAGGCCGGGCGGTGAACGATGGCGCGGGCGATACCGACGCGCTGTTGCTGGCCGGTGGACAGGTCGCCGGGGTACAGATCGGTCTTGTCCGACAGCGCCACGCGCTCCAGTGCCGAATCCACGCGCTTGGCGATTTCGGCCTTGGACAAACCAAGAATCTGCAACGGCAGGGCCACGTTGTTGAACACCGTGCGATCGAACAGCAACTGGTGGTTCTGGAACACCACGCCGATCTGCCGACGCAGGTAAGGAATCTGCGCATTACTGATGGTGCCGAGGTCCTGACCGGCCAGCAGCAATTTGCCGGTGGTCGGACGCTCCATGGCCAGCAGCAGGCGCAACAAGGTGCTTTTACCGGCGCCGGAATGGCCGGTTACAAACAAGAATTCGCCCCGACGGACTCGAAAGCTCAGCTCATGCAAGCCGACGTGCCCGTTCGGATAGCGTTTACCGACCTGTTCGAAACGAATCATGAACGCTCCCGCTCGGCAAACAGTGCCTGGACAAAGGGTTCTGCTTCAAAGGTACGCAAGTCATCGATGCCTTCACCGACGCCGATGTAGCGAATCGGCAGGCCGAACTGCTTGGCCAGGGCGAAAATCACCCCGCCCTTGGCGGTGCCGTCGAGCTTGGTCAGCGCCAGGCCGGTCAGTTCGACGGTCTGGTTGAATTGCTTGGCCTGGTTGATCGCGTTCTGCCCGGTGCCGGCGTCGAGCACCAGCAGCACTTCGTGCGGCGCGTCGGCGTCGAGCTTGCCGATGACCCGGCGAACCTTCTTCAACTCTTCCATCAAATTGTCTTTGGTGTGCAGGCGACCGGCGGTGTCGGCGATCAACACGTCAATGCCACGGGCCTTGGCGGCCTGCACGGCGTCAAAGATCACCGAAGCCGAGTCGGCGCCGGTGTGCTGGGCGATCACCGGAATCTTGTTGCGCTCGCCCCAGACCTGCAATTGCTCGACTGCGGCGGCGCGGAAGGTGTCGCCCGCCGCCAGCATGACTTTCTTGCCTTCGAGTTGGAGTTTCTTCGCCAGTTTGCCGATGGTGGTGGTCTTGCCGGCGCCATTGACGCCAACGACCAGGATCACGAACGGCTTGTTCTGCGAGGTGATTTTCAGGGGTTGCTCGACCGGCTTGAGCATCGCCGCCAGTTCCGCCTGCAAGGACTTGTACAGCGCATCGGCATCGGCCAGCTCTTTGCGGGCAACCTTTTGGGTCAGGCGCTGGATGATCACCGAAGTCGCTTCAACGCCCACGTCGGCGGTCAGCAGACGGGTTTCGATGTCTTCGAGCAGCTCGTCATCGATGATTTTCTTGCCAAGGAACAGGCTCGCCATGCCTTCGCCGATGCTGGCGCTGGTCTTGGACAGGCCTTGCTTGAGACGGGCGAAGAAACCGGCTTTGGTTTCTTCGGTACGCACAGGCTCGGCGGGTGTTTCGACCGGCACGACGGGCGCGGCGGCAACGGGAGCAACGACCGGCGCAGGCACTGGTGCTTGAACAACTGGAGCAGCCGGCGCAACAAAGGCTGGAATCACAGGCTCAGGAATAACCGGCGCAGGTTCGGCCACAACAACTGGCTCAATCACTGGCACCTGAACGGGCGCAGGAGAAAACGCACTCGGCGCAGGAATCGGCGGCGTAATGTGCGGCGCCAGCTCGTCTTCGACCAACGATACCGGCTCTTCCGCTACCGGCAAGGTCAGCCATGGCTCGGCGGCAGGCGTCAGCGGCTGTTCAGCCACGACGTCAGGTTGCGTCTCAACCACCGGTTGCTGCACCGGCTCGGAGATCGGCAGGACAACCGGCGCCGGCGCTTCATCTATTACCGGCGCAGGTACTGGCTCAGGAATGGGCTGTGGCTGTTCGACGACGGTTTCCTGCGGCTTTTTGCGCAGCCATCCGAACAGGCTTTTCTTCTCGCCAGCCGCAGCTGGGGCTTTCTTGTCGTCGTTGGAACCAAACATGGAGGACGGCTATCTCACGGTAGCGACGCGCCAAAGGGCGCCTCGGCAAATAAATATTCGATGCAGAACAGACTGCGATTGACCCAGCTTGTTCACGCGCAACATTTTGTAGAGGTGCAAGTGGCACCTCACAGAAACGATTTCACGAAGGACTAACGCGGCAAAATCGGCGAAAAAGCAGAGTTTAGTTGATAAATTCCAACCTTCTGCCGCAAACCCATACAACCTGATCAAACGCAAAGGCCTGATAGGCGTGGCCGCCAGTAAAACGGATCAGTATCCTAGCACCCTCTCGCCCGCCGACGCTAAGACCAAGCGGGCAGCTCAACAGGTTTAAAAACGAATGAATGCTCTAGCCCGCCGCGCTGCAGGCCTGCTGCTCAGCACAGTTTGTCTGCCACTTTCAGTCTTTGCTGCCGATCCGCAACCCACCCACGAATTCACCCTCGACAATGGCCTGAAGGTCATCGTGCGCGAAGACCATCGCGCGCCGGTGGTGGTTTCCCAGGTCTGGTATAAGGTCGGCTCCAGCTACGAGACGCCGGGGCAGACCGGTTTGTCCCACGCCCTGGAACACATGATGTTCAAGGGCAGCGAAAAAGTCGGTCCCGGCGAAGCCTCGCTGATCCTGCGCGACCTCGGCGCCGAAGAGAATGCGTTCACCAGCGACGACTTCACCGCTTATTACCAGGTGCTGGCCCGCGACCGCCTGGGCGTGGCCTTCGAACTCGAAGCCGACCGCATGGCCAGCTTGCGCCTGCCGGCCGACGAGTTCGCCCGCGAGATCGAAGTCATTAAAGAAGAACGTCGCCTGCGCACCGACGACAAGCCGATGTCCAAGGCCTACGAACGCTTCAAGGCCATGGCCTACCCGGCCAGCGGTTACCACACGCCGACCATCGGCTGGATGGCTGACCTGGACCGCATGAAAGTCGAAGAGCTGCGCCACTGGTACCAATCCTGGTACGTGCCGAACAACGCCACGCTGGTGGTGGTCGGCGACGTAACCCCGGACGAAGTGAAAACCCTGGCCCAGCGCTACTTCGGCCCGATCGCCAAACGCGACGTGCCACCGGCGAAAAAACCGGTCGAACTGGCCGAGCCCGGCGAGCGGCAGATTACGCTGCACGTGCAGACCCAACTGCCGAGCCTGATGCTGGGCTTCAACGTGCCAAGCATCGCCACTGCCGAAGACAAGCGTTCGGTCAACGCCTTGCGCCTGATCTCGGCCCTGCTCGACGGCGGCTACAGCGGACGCATCCCGACGCAACTGGAGCGCGGCGAAGAGCTGGTGTCCGGTGGTTCGTCGAGCTACGACGCCTACACTCGCGGCGACAGCCTGTTCACCCTGTCGGCATCGCCGAACACCCAGAAAAACAAAACCATGGCCCAGGCCGAAGCCGGTTTGTGGAAGCTGCTCGAACAGCTGAAAACCACCGCGCCGTCCGCCGAAGAGCTGGAGCGCGTGCGGGCTCAAGTGATCGCCGGCCTGGTTTACGAGCGCGATTCGATCACCAGCCAGGCCACCGCTATCGGCCAACTGGAAACCGTCGGCCTGTCCTGGAAGCTGATGGACACCGAACTGGCCGAACTGGAAAGCGTCACGCCAGAAGACATCCAGAAAGCCGCCAAGCTGTATTTCACCCGCGAACGTCTCAGCGTCGCCCATGTCCTGCCACTGGAGACGACTCATGAGTGAGCGTAAAAAACCACGTCTGGCCCTGATCGGCCTGGTCGCTGTCGCATTGATTGGCTCCGCTGCCTTCTATTTCCTGAAGACCGACCACTCCAACGCCAGCGAAGCCCTCGACAAGGCCAAGTCCAGCCAGAAACTGCAATCGCTGGCCGAACTCGACGGCAAGGCACCGAGCCGCCGCTCGCTCAACGTGCAAACCTGGAACACCGCCGAAGGCGCCAAGGTGCTGTTCGTTGAAGCCCGCGAGTTGCCGATGTTCGACATGCGCCTGATCTTCGCCGCCGGCAGCAGCCAGGACGGCGATGCGCCGGGCCTGGCGGTACTGACCAATGCGATGCTCAACGAAGGTGTGGCCGGCAAAGATGTCGGCGCTATCGCCCAGGGCTTCGAAGGCCTGGGCGCCGACTTTGGCAACGGTGCGTTCAAGGACATGGCCCTGGCGTCGCTGCGCAGCCTCAGTGCCGCCGACAAACGCGAGCCTGCGTTGAAGCTGTTCTCCGAAGTTGTCGGCAAACCGACCTTCCCCGCCGATTCATTTGCGCGCATCAAGAACCAGATGCTCGCCGGCTTCGAATACCAGAAACAGAACCCCGGCAAACTGGCCAGTATCGAGCTGATGAACCGCTTGTACGGCGATCACCCGTACGCGCATTCCAGCGATGGCACGGCGAAAACCGTACCAGCCATCACCCTGGCTCAGTTGAAGGCGTTCCATGAAAAAGCCTACGCCGCCGGCAACGTGGTGATAGCGCTGGTGGGCGATCTGTCCCGCGCCGAAGCCGAGGCGATTGCTGCGCAAGTCTCCAGTGCGCTGCCAAAAGGCCCGGCGCTGGCGAAACTGCCGCAACCTGAAGAACCGAAAGCCAGCATCGGCCACATCGAGTTCCCGTCCAAGCAGACCAACCTGATGCTCGCGCAACTGGGCATCGACCGTGACGATCCGGATTACGCCGCGCTGTCCATGGGCAACCAGATCCTCGGCGGCGGTGGCTTCGGCACCCGTTTGATGAGTGAAGTGCGCGAGAAGCGTGGCCTGACGTACGGCGTGTATTCGGGCTTCACCCCGATGCAGGCGCGCGGCCCGTTCATGATCAACCTGCAAACCCGCGCAGAGATGAGCGAAGGCACGCTGAAACTGGTGCAGGACGTGCTCGCCGACTACCTTAAGACCGGCCCGACCGAAAAAGAACTCGACGACGCCAAGCGTGAACTGGCCGGCAGCTTCCCGCTGTCCACCGCCAGCAACGCCGACATCGTCGGCCAACTCGGCGCGATGGGTTTCTACAATCTGCCGTTGAGCTATCTGGAGGACTTCATGCAGCAGTCCCAGAGCCTGACTGTGGAACAAGTCAAAACCGCACTGAACAAACACTTGAGCACGGACAAAATGGTCATCGTCAGCGCTGGCCCGACCGTGCCGCAAAAGCCGTTACCGGCCCCTACTGATAAACCTGCCGAGCAGCCGCTCGGGGTTCCGGAGCATTAATGGCCACTTCCCGTCCAAAAAAACCTGTTCATAACGTGCACAACGGCGTGAACCAACTGCGCATCATCGGCGGTGAATGGCGCAGCCGAAAGCTGAGCTTCCCTGACGCGCCGGGCCTGCGCCCGACCCCGGACCGGGTGCGTGAAACCCTGTTCAACTGGCTCGCGCCTTACGTGGCCGGGGCCAAGGTGCTCGACCCGTTCGCCGGCAGCGGCGCGCTGTTTCTCGAAGCCTTGTCCCGTGGCGCGGCCATGGGCCAGGCGCTGGACGCGAGCAATATCGCGGTGTCCAGCCTGAAGGAACATCTGGGCACGCTGCGTTGCACCACCGGCCAGGTTCAGACTGCCGACGCCTTGCGCTATCTGGAAACACAGCCAGCAGTGGCTTACGACCTGGTGTTCCTCGACCCGCCGTTCAACCAGAACCTGTTGCCGACCGTATGCACCCTGCTCGAAGAGCGCCAATGGCTGGCGGACGACGCGTGGGTGTACACCGAAAGCGAAACCGCCCCCTCGACGCTCGGCCTGCCGGCCAACTGGCGTCTGCACCGTGAGCAGAAATCCGGGCGCGTCTACTACTCGTTGTGGCAACGTATGGCAGAGATCGCCGGTTAACCGACCGGCCTGAAAAGGTGCGCACAGGTTGCGCACCGCTGCATCGAGAGCAATCGTGTCTTTTCCGTCAGAACGCTTCACCCCTGCCTTCGGCCTGGGCAACCCGCACTTGCAGACCTTGTGGGGACCGCTTTGGCGCAAAACCACGCACATCGAGCGCGAACGCGAACGCTTGTGGCTCGAAGATGGCGACTTTCTTGACCTGGACTGGCACGGCCCACACAGCGCCGATGCACCGCTGGTGCTGGTGTTGCATGGCCTGACCGGGTCTTCCAATTCGCCTTACGTGGCCGGCGTGCAAAAAGCCTTGGGCGACCAAGGCTGGGCCAGCGTCGCGCTGAACTGGCGCGGCTGCTCCGGCGAACCGAATCTGTTGCCGCGCAGCTACCATTCCGGCGCCAGCGAAGATTTGGCCGAAACCATCAAGCACCTGCGGGCCAAGCGGCCACTCGCGCCGCTGTATGCAGTCGGTTATTCCCTCGGCGGCAACGTTTTGCTCAAACACTTGGGCGAGACCGGCAGCGACAGCGGCGTGCTCGGTGCCGTGGCGGTGTCGGTGCCGTTTCGGCTCGATCAGTGCGCAGATCGTATCGGCCAGGGTTTTTCGAAGGTGTATCAGGCGCACTTCATGCGCGAGATGGTCGCCTACATCAAGAACAAGCAGCGGCAGTTCCAGCATGACGGGCGCGAGGATGGCCTGGCGGAATTGGCCGCGCTGGGTTCGCTGGAAAACATGCGCACGTTCTGGGATTTCGATGGCCGGGTGACCGCGCCGCTGCACGGCTTCACCGATGCGCAGGATTACTATCGCCGCGCCTCTAGCCGCTACTTTCTGGGCGAAATCCGCACGCCGACGCTGATCATTCAGGCCGCCGACGACCCGTTCGTATTTCCTCACAGCCTGCCGCAGGCCGAGGAACTGTCCGCCAGCACTCAATTCGAACTGCAAGCCAAGGGTGGGCATGTCGGCTTCGTCGATGGCTCGTTCCGGCAGCCGGGTTACTACCTGGAACGGCGCATCCCGCAGTGGCTGGCCGCTGCAGGTCGCGGGTAAACCGATGGACATCGATCAGGGCGAGTCGATCCGTTTCTGGCAAACGGCGCCTTTGGCCGGGGTCGAGTTGTTGTCCGCACGCTACATCGAACACCGTTTTGCCCCGCACGTGCATGACGGTTACGTGATCGGCATGATCATGGCCGGCGCCCAGCGTTACCGCTATCGCGGCGCCGAACACCTGGCGGGCAGCGGCACGCTCGTTTTGATCAACCCCGACGAGTTGCACACCGGCCACAAAGGCACGGAAGACGGTTGGTTGTACCGGGCGTTTTATCCCGACAGCGGGCAGATTCTGTCACTGCTCGATGAGCTGGAACTGCCGACCCACAACTTGCCGACATTTGGCGCCACGCTGTATCGCGATCCGGACCTGGTGAAGGGCTTCTGCCAACTGCATCGCCTGCTCGAAACGCCCTCCACCGCCCTGCAACAGCAGACCGCCTGGCGAGAGTTGATGTTGTCGCTGCTGCAACGTCACGCCGCCGTTCCGGACGCCGGCAAACCCGGCAAGGAACACCGGGCGGTGACGCAGGCCAAGGAACTGCTGCAAGCGCAATTGGCGGCGCCGCCGTCGCTGGAAGAACTCGCGGCAACGGTCAATCTGTCGCCCTTTCATTTCGCCCGGGTATTCCGCAGCGCCACCGGCATGCCACCGCACACCTGGCTGATGCAGCAGCGCATCGCTCGGGCGCGGGCGTTGTTGCAGGGCGGCTGTTTGCCGTTGGAAGTGGCGACGCAACTGGGGTTTGCCGACCAGAGTCATCTGAGTCGACAGTTCAAGCAGGTTTACGGGGTGGGGCCGGGGGCGTATCGCAGAGCACTCCTGTAGGAGCCAGCTTGCTGGCGATAGAAGCGCCGCGGTATTTCAGGCAGACCGCGTCATCGTTCATCGCCGGCAAGCCGGCTCCTACAGGGGATTTGTGTTTATTCGCCGGTGGCGATTCCACGCGCGGGGTCGTTGATCCATTCGCTCCACGAGCCGGCATACAACGAACCCAAGGGATATCCCGCGAGGCACAAGGCGAACAGGTTATGGCACGCCGTCACGCCGGAACCGCAATACGCCACCAGATCGGTCGGCGAACGTTGACCGAGTTTCGCGGCAAAGCGCTGCTTGAGCTGATCGGCCGGCAGAAAACGCCCGTCGCTGCCCAGGTTGTCGGTGAATGCCGCACATTGCGCGCCGGGAATGTGCCCGGCAATCGGGTCGATCGGCTCCACTTCACCCTTGAAACGCGGCAAGGCGCGGGCATCGAGCAAGGTCAAATCGGGCTGGCCGAGACGGTGCTGAAGCTGTTCGGCGTTCAACAGCAGCGTATTGTCCGGCGTTCCCGCGAAGGTGCCACGTTCAATACCGGGCGCATCAAGGCTCAAGGGCAAACCCGCCGCGTGCCAGGCCTTGAGCCCGCCATCGAGGATAAACACGCCGTCACGCTTGCCCAGCCAGGCCAGCAACCACCACGCCCGCGCCGCGTAGGCACCGGGGCCGTCGTCATACAAAACCACATCGCTGTCGGCATTGATGCCCCAGGCTTGCAGGCGTTCGATCAAGTCCGCAGGTTGCGGTAACGGATGACGCCCGGTCACGCCCTTGACCACCGCTCCGCTCAAATCACGCTCAAGATCGGCGAAGCTCGACCCGGCGATGTGCCCTTCGGCATAGCTGCGCTGGCCGTAGTCCGGGTCTTCGAGGGCAAAACGACAATCAAGAATCACCAACCCCGGCTGGTCCTTTTTCAGGTCCAGTGCTTGCGGGCTGATCAGTTGCGCAATGGGCATAACGGGCTCCTGTGAGATGGTCGATTTTGAATCCTACTGCACTTCTTCCAGCGCCTGGGCCAGCGGCACGTAAAACTCCTCGTACAGCGCGTTCACCGCATCGCGAGACTGATCGGTGACAAAACCGGCCTCCAGCACCAGCACCTGATACACGCCGCGTTTGATCGCCTGTTCGCTCAGGTGATTGGAATTTTCCCGCGTGGTGCACAGGAAACGCACCCAGGACGTGAGGATGATCCACGCATTGAGCGTCAGGGATTCAATCTGCACCTTATCCATGGACAGGATGCCGGCCTCGACGAATCCCGCGTAGATGTGCGTGCCATAGATCAGGCAACGCTGGGAAAAGCGCCGATAACGGGCAGCCAGTTCCGGATCGCTGTCGAGCAAGTGCTCGAGATCACGATGCAGAAACCGGTAGCGCCACATCGCCGCCAGCAACTCCTGAAGGTAGAAACGCTTGTCTTCAACTGTCGCGGCGCGCCCTTGGGGCGGGCGCAGGAAGCTGTCCACCAGGCTTTCGTACTCACTGAACAGCACGGCGATGATCGCCTGCTTGTTGGGGAAGTGGTAGTAGAGGTTGCCCGGAGAAATGTCCATGTGGGCAGCAATGTGGTTGGTGCTGATGCTGCGCTCACCCTGCTGGTTGAACAGCTCCAGGCTGTTCTGCACGATGCGCTCGCTGGTTTTGATCCGAGGGGCCATGGCTTGAGCTTTAATTCAGAGTGCGTTGAGGGGCATCTTACGACCTAACCGCGAGCGGATAAAACAACGCGATGTCAGGATCTCATTTGACTTTATAGAGCATAGACTCTAAAAAGTTCTTAACTACAATAAATCCGGAGCCGACCATGACTGCTGACATCGCCTACCTGCAGAAGCTGCAGCAGCCCCTGGAGGAACTTCAAAACCGCTTCGACGACCAGCGCGCAGCCTATGCCGCCAACCCGATGCCGCCCGCCGCCCAGCGACTTCAATGGCTCAAAGCCCTGCGCGATTTGTTGAGCAATGAACGTCAGGCCCTGATCGATGCGATCAGCCAGGACTTCAGCCACCGCAGCGCCGATGAAACCCTGCTCGCCGAACTGATGCCCAGCCTGCACGGCATCCACTATGCCAGCCAGCACCTCAAAGGCTGGATGAAACCCTCGCGACGCAAGGTCGGCGTGGCCTTTCAGCCGGCCTCGGCGAAAGTCGTTTACCAGCCGCTAGGCGTGGTCGGGGTGATCGTGCCGTGGAATTACCCGCTGTTTCTGGCCATCGGCCCTTTGGTTGGCGCGTTGTCGGCGGGCAATCGGGTGATGCTCAAACTCAGCGAATCGACCCCCGCCACCGGTCTGTTGCTCAAGGAATTGCTGGGCCGGATCTTCCCCGAAGACCTGGTTTGCGTGGTGCTCGGCGAGGCCGATATCGGCGTGGCGTTCTCCCGCCTGCGTTTCGATCACTTGCTGTTCACCGGCGCCACCAGCATCGGCAAACACGTGATGCGCGCGGCGGCCGAGAACCTGACGCCGGTAACGCTGGAACTGGGCGGCAAGTCCCCGGCCATCGTCTCTCGTGATGTGCCGTTGAAGGACGCCGCCGAACGTATTGCGTTCGGCAAGACGCTCAACGCCGGGCAAACCTGCGTCGCCCCGGACTACGTAATGGTCCCGGAAGACCGCGTGGGTTCTTTCGTCGAAGCCTACCGTCAGGCGGTTCGCGGGTTTTATCCGACACTGGCTGACAACCCGGACTACACCGCGATCATCAATGACCGACAACTGGCCCGGCTCAACGGCTACATCAGCGACGCCACCAGCAAGGGCGCGCTGCTGATTCCGCTGTTCGACCAGGGCCAAGGCCGGCGCATGAGCCACAGCCTGCTGCTGAACGTCACCGACGAGATGATGGTGATGCAGGACGAAATCTTCGGTCCGCTGCTGCCGATCGTTCCGTACAAGGATCTGGATGAAGCGTTTGCCTACATCAACCAGCGACCTCGTCCGTTGGCGCTGTATTACTTCGGCTACGACAAGCGCGAACAAAACCGCGTCCTGCACGAAACCCACTCAGGAGGCGTGTGCCTGAACGACACGTTGCTGCACGTCGCGCAGGACGACATGCCCTTCGGCGGCATCGGCCCCTCGGGCATGGGCCATTACCACGGCCACGAAGGCTTCCTGACGTTCAGCAAGGCCAAAGGTGTGCTGATCAAACAGCGTTTCAACGCGGCGAAACTGATCTACCCGCCGTACGGAAAAACCATTCAGAAACTGATCCAGAAGCTGTTTATCCGCTAACGACCTTCACCGCCGGGTAATACAATAATGAGCCCAAGCCTGTCCGATACACCCGCGCTGTCACGGCGTGGCCTGCTTAAATTCAGCCTTGGCGCAAGCGCGTTTCTGGCCACGGCCGGACTCGGCGCGAGCCTCAGCGGGTGCTCGTCGAGCATCCCGGCCAGCGGTTTCGCGATCCTGCGCAGCGGCGATCTATTGTTTTTACGGGCGCTGATTCCGGTGATGCTCGATGGCGCCGTGGTCGCCGGGAAAATGCCGATGGCACTCGACCAGACCTTGCACTGCCTGGATAACGGCCTGAATCACCTGTCGCCGGAAATGCTCAAGCTCACTCAGCAATTGTTCGATGTGCTGGGGATGGCCGTGACTCGCGGGCCGTTGACCGGGATCTGGGGCAGTTGGGAAAACGCCAGCGCCGATGAGATCCGGCACTTTCTTGATCGCTGGGAAAACAGCTCGTTGAGTCTGTTGCGCATGGGGCATAGCTCGTTGCTGCAACTGGTGATGATGGCGTGGTACAGCCGGGCTGAGTCGTGGGCGCATTGTGGGTATCCCGGGCCGCCAACCGTTTAAGACTGAGTTGGCCCCTTCGCGGGCAAGCCTCGCTCCTACAGGGATCGCGCGCCCCCTGTAGGAGCGAGGCTTGCCCGCGAAGGCGGCCTGATGAACGACACATTTCTCAATATAAAAACAAGAGAACCCGAATATGCCCGTACCCGATCCGTTCCGCGAAGGCATGGCCCGTGGCTGGAAAACCCACAACGGCTCGCAACTGACCCAGGACCTGGCCCTCGAAGCGGACGTGGCGATCATCGGCAGCGGCGCGGGCGGCGGCACCACCGCTGAAATCCTCAGCGCCGCCGGCTACAAGGTGCTGTTGATCGAAGAAGGTCCGCTCAAGACCAGCAGCGACTTCAAGATGCTTGAAGACCAGGCCTACACCAGCCTCTATCAAGAAGGCATCGGCCGCATGAGCAAGGACGGCGCAATCACCATCCTTCAAGGCCGTGCGGTGGGCGGCACCACGCTGATCAACTGGACCTCGAGTTTCCGCACGCCGGAGCCGACGCTCGAACACTGGGCCAGGGAGCACAACGTCAAAGGCCACAGCCCGGCCGAGATGGCGCCATGGTTCGAGAAAATGGAGCAACGTCTGGGCGTCGCACCCTGGATGGTCCCGCCGAACGCCAACAACGACGTGATTCGCAAAGGCTGCGAGCAGCTCGGCTACAGCTGGCACGTGATCCCGCGCAACGTGCGCGGCTGCTGGAACCTTGGCTACTGCGGCATGGGCTGCCCGACCAACGCCAAGCAATCGATGATGGTCACAACGATTCCGGCGACCCTGGAAAAGGGTGGCGAGCTGCTTTACCTGGCCCGCGCCGAGAAACTGATGATCAAGGACGGCAAGGTCGCCGGCCTGCAATGCGTGGCGATGGATGACCGCTGCGTCGCCCCCACGGGCAAGACAATCACGGTCAAGGCGCGGCATTACGTGCTGGCCGGCGGCGGCATCAACAGCCCCGCGTTGCTATTGCGTTCCGACGCACCCGATCCGCACAAACGTCTGGGTAAGCGCACCTTCCTGCATTTAGTGAACATGTCCGCCGGGCTGTTCGACGAGGTGATCAACCCGTTCTACGGCGCGCCGCAGTCGATCTATTCCGACCATTTTCAATGGCAGAACGGCACCACCGGCCCGATGGCCTACAAACTCGAAGTCCCTCCCCTGCACCCGGCGCTGGCGGCCACATTGCTCGGCGGTTTTGGCCAGGAAAGCGCCCGACACATGGAAAACCTGCCGCATACCCACGCCATGCTGGCGTTACTGCGCGATGGCTTTCACCCGGACAGCCCCGGTGGCAGCGTCGAATTGCGCGGCGACAACACGCCCGTGCTCGATTATCAGGTTTCACCCTACGCTTGGGACGGTTTGCGCCGCGCCTTCCACAGCATGGCCGAGATCCAGTTCGCCGGCGGCGCCAACGCCGTGATGCCGATGCACGCCGATGCGCGCTATGTGAAAACCCTGGCCGAGGCGCGCACGCTGATCGACGGCCTGAGCCTTGAGTTGTATCGCACGCGCTTAGGCAGTGCCCATGTGATGGGCGGTTGCGCCATGGGCGAAGACCCGAAAAACGCCGTGACCGACAGCCTCGGCCGGCATCATCAGCTCAGCAACCTGTCGATCCACGACGGCTCGCTGTTCCCCACCAGCATTGGCGCAAACCCGCAATTGTCGGTCTACGGGCTGACGGCGCAACTGGCGACTTCGTTGGCCGAACGTTTGAAAAACCCATGAAAAGAGCGAATATTCCTATCGTCTATAGTGCTTTCTTACCCAACAGGCGACTTGGCCGACCGGGAAGGCTGCGATACCATCCGACTCCCCAACGGACTCCCGCCAGGACGACGCGATGAACCGAGTGTTGTACCCAGGTACCTTCGACCCTATTACCAAGGGCCATGGCGATCTGGTCGAACGCGCCGCGCGCCTGTTCGATCATGTGATCATCGCCGTCGCCGCCAGCCCGAAGAAAAACCCGTTGTTTCCCCTGGAACAGCGTGTGGAGCTGGCCCGCGAGGTCACTAAACATCTGCCGAACGTAGAAGTCGTCGGCTTTTCGACGCTGTTGGCGCACTTCGCCAAAGAGAAGAATGCCAACGTGTTCCTGCGTGGTTTGCGCGCGGTCTCGGACTTCGAATACGAATTTCAGCTGGCCAACATGAACCGTCAGTTGGCGCCGGATGTGGAAAGCCTGTTTCTTACACCGTCCGAGCGCTATTCGTTCATTTCCTCGACGCTGGTCCGTGAAATCGCGGCGTTGGGCGGCGATATCACCAAGTTCGTCCACCCTGCGGTGGCGGATGCCCTGACACTTCGATTTAAAAAATAACGCCGACTGTAGGAGCCGGCTTGCTGGCGATAGGACCGCTGCGATGTCTCAGACTGACCGCGGTGTTGCTATCGCCAGCAAGCCGGCTCCTACAGAACGTCGCGCCCGCGTGCACTGCGCTCTCCAATGCGGCACAATTGCGCATTGGTTTTTAGCGCCCGGGCCTGCCGCCCCGGCTGGAGTTAGCATGTCCCTGATCATCACCGACGATTGCATCAACTGCGACGTCTGCGAACCCGAGTGCCCGAACGCCGCCATTTCCCAAGGCGAAGAGATCTACGTGATCGACCCGAACCTGTGCACCCAGTGTGTCGGCCACTACGACGAACCTCAGTGCCAGCAGGTGTGCCCGGTGGATTGCATTCCACTGGACGAAGCGCATCCGGAGACTGAAGAGCAGTTGATGGAGAAGTACCGGAAGATTACCGGTAAGGCGTGAGCCATGAGGCGTCTGTGAGGGCGCCTTCGCGGGCAAGCCTCGCTCCTACAAGGGTCGTGTAGATCCTGTAGGAGCGAGGCTTGCCCGCGAAGCTTTTAGGCTTCACTCCCGCTGCTCAAACCCCTCCCCGATACATCCCAGACACCTCACGAACGCCGCTTTCGCCGGGTCGACCACCAACGCCTGTCCCGCGTCGCCGACATTGCCGCCCAGCGCGGTAAACGGCAACGACACCACAAACGCCCCCGCGCCAATCACCGTTGCCACGACCAGCAAGGGTCGGGCAATCAGCAAGTCGCCGAGCATGGCGTACGCCGGGGGATTCTGGATGGTGTAGCGCGGGTCACCGCTGCCGGTATTGGCTGCCAGCGCTGGTGCTCCGGCACTCAGCAGCAAAACCACGGCAAGGGTTCGGAACAGGTTCATGGCACGGTCCTTCGACTAGGCAGTGAGAACACTGACTATAGACCGCAGGAATATCAGCTCTGGCAGCGCGGGCAAAAGACGCTGGCGCGCTGCCCGAGTTTGACTTCCCGCAGCTCTGTTCCGCAGACCTTGCACGGCTGACTGCCACGGCCGTACACGAACAATTCCTGCTGGAAATAACCGGGCTGACCGTCGCCGCCGATAAAGTCGCGCAACGTCGTACCGCCGCGCTCGATGGCGGCGGCCAGGATGCGTTTGATCTCGATCGCCAATTTCAAATAGCGCGCCCGGGAAATGCTCTTGGCCTCACGGCGCGGATCGATACCGGCCGCAAACAGCGCTTCGGTCGCATAGATATTGCCCACGCCGACCACCACGGCGTTGTCCATGATGAACGGTTTGACCGCCATCGAACGCCCGCGAGACTGCTGGAACAAGCGCTCGCCGTCGAACAGGTCGGTCAACGGTTCCGGTCCCAGGCGAATCAGCAATTCATGGTTGAGCGGATCGAGGCTCCAGAGCATCGCGCCGAACCGTCGCGGGTCCGTGTAACGCAGGGCCAGGCCCGATTCCAGCTCGATATCTACATGCTCATGCTTGGCGGCCGGCAGGCCGACTTCCACCAGGCGCAGATTGCCCGACATGCCCAAGTGGCTGATCAGCGTGCCGACTTCGGCGTTGATCAGCAGGTACTTGGCGCGCCGCTCAACCAGCACGATACGCTGGCCGGAGAGCCGCACATCCAGGTCTTCAGGGATCGGCCAGCGCAGGCGACGGTCACGCACGATCACCCGGCTGACGCGTTGGCCTTCCAGGTACGGCGCAATACCGCGGCGGGTGGTTTCGACTTCCGGTAGTTCAGGCATGGTGCTCTCGAATCAGGCGCTGACGGCACTCAGCGGTGAGTGCCGAGGTCGCGAATCGTTTGTTTGAGGGTTTCGAAGTCGTAGTCCGAGAGGCCCACGTAATCGAGTACCAGCGGCGCGATGGTGTTCCATTCATGGTCCTCGTTCTGGTTGCCCAGTACCCGGTAAGACGCACAAATGTGCTCGGCCATTTTCAGGATCGCCAACAGGTTTTTCAGCTGGCTGTTGCGCGAAGACTCATCGCTGAAAATCGCCAGCGCATTGTGGTGATTGGCGATCGCCGTGCTCACATGCTCCGGCAGGCGCCAGGATTTGGCCGTGTAATAACCGACCACCGCATGGTTGGTATTGAACACCCGATTTTCTGTGTCCACCACGCGGCATTCGGCACTGGCGCTGGCGTAGGCTTCTTCCAGCGTGGTCATGTAGTCGGGGAAGCGCTGCAGCATCAGCGGCACGCCGCAGTCGTGGAACAGGCCCAAGGCGTACGCTTCATCGCCGGCCTGGACGCCGATGCGCTTGGCCAGGGTCAGGCAGGTCATCGCCACGTCTTGAGCGGTGTCCCAGAAACGGTTCAGGGTAACGATGGTGTCATCGTTCATTTCACCCTTGATCGACTGCGCGTTGATCAGGTTGATGATCGAACGGCTGCCCAGCAGATTCACTGCACGCTGGATCGAGGCGATCTTGTTGCTCAAGCCGTAATACGGCGAGTTGACGATTTTCAGCAGGGCACCAGAGAGGCCCGGGTCCTGGGAGATCAGCTTGGCGATCACTTCCAGATCCGGGTCGGGCATGTACTGCTCCATCTGCAGATCCACCATGATCTGCGGCTGGGCCGGCACGCTGATGCCTTGCAGGGACTGTTGGATCTGTTCGGTGGTCAGCTCTTGGGACATAAGTACACACTCTGGGACAGGCGCCGATTCTAACCTTTATAAAGTTGGATCCGACACACCGGCGGGCAACATCGGCCAAAGTTTCATTTCCGTGGAGCATTTGAGATCGCCTTCGCGGGCAAGCCTCGCTCCTACATTTGGAATGCGTCCCCCTGTAGGAGCGAGGCTTGCCCGCGAAGGGGCCGTCAGCGTTTCATCGCCCACCCGGCCCGCCACCACCCTCAACACGCTATACTCCCGCTCTTTTTTCCGGAGCGACGTCATGTCCCTGCCTAGCCTGCGCCTCAAAGCCAACGCCGACCGTCGCCTGCGAAACGGCCACCTGTGGGTCTACAGCAACGAAATCGACGTGGCCGCCACCCCGTTGCACGGCTTCAAGGCCGGCGATCAGGCGATTCTCGAAGCTGCCGGCGGCAAGCTGCTGGGCATCGTTGCCATGAGCCCGAACAACCTGATCTGCGCCCGCCTGCTGTCGCGCGACGTCAAGTTGCCGCTGGACAAATCGCTGCTGGTGCACCGCCTGAACGTCGCTCTGTCCCTGCGTGATCGCCTGTTCGACAAGCCGTTCTATCGCCTGGTCTACGGCGATTCCGACCTGCTGCCAGGCCTGGTGGTCGACCGTTTCGGCGACATCCTGGTGGTGCAGATCGCTTCGGCGACCATGGAAGCGCATAAAGACGACGTGATCGCGGCGCTGACCCAAGTGCTCAAGCCAAGCGGCATTCTGTTCAAGAACGACTCCGCCGCCCGCGACGCCGAAGGCCTCAACCGCTACGTCGAAACCGTATTCGGCCTGGTGCCGGAGTGGGTCGCGCTGGAAGAAAACGGCGTGAAATTCGAAGCCCCGGTCATTCAAGGCCAGAAAACCGGCTGGTTCTACGACCACCGCATGAACCGCGCACGCCTGGCCCCGTACGCCAAAGGCAAACGCGTCCTCGACCTGTACAGCTACATCGGCGGCTGGGGCGTGCAAGCCGCAGCATTCGGCGCCAGTGAAGTGTTCTGCGTCGATGCCTCGGCCTTCGCCCTCGACGGCGTCGAGCGCAACGCCGCGCTGAACGGTTTCGCTGAAAAAATAACCTGCCTCGAAGGTGACGTCTTCGAAGCACTGAAAGAACTGAAAGCCAGCGAAGAACGCTTCGACGTGATCGTGGCCGACCCGCCGGCGTTCATCAAACGCAAGAAAGACATGAAAAACGGTGAAGGCGCTTACCGTCGCCTGAACGAGCAAGCCATGCGCCTGCTCAGCAAGGACGGCATCCTGGTCAGCGCTTCGTGCTCGATGCACCTGCCGGAAGATGACCTGCAGAACATCCTGCTGACCAGCGCCCGCCACCTGGATCGCAACATCCAGATGCTGGAACGTGGCGGTCAGGGTCCGGATCATCCGGTACACCCGGCGATTGCTGAAACCCGCTACATCAAGAGCATCACCTGCCGGTTGCTGCCAAACAGCTAACCACTCGGAACGACTGTAGGAGCGAGCCCTGCTCGCGATGGTCGTCAACGATAACGCTGGCTGCCTGACACCCCGCGTAGCCTGTTCGTTTTTCGCGAGCAGGCTCGCTCCTACAACGGTCTGAGAACAGTCCCACACCTCCTGCATTGACTTCCCTATTCATCAAGTCGACTCTCGGCTACCCCTCACGGATCGAGAGCGTTGTTGATGAACCCTTCCCCGCATACCGCGAAAAAATCGTCGCTCATCCTGCTATTGATGACGATGACGCTACTGGGTGTTTTCCCGCTGGACGTGGTACTCCCGTCCTTTCCCGCGCTCTCTGATTACTTCCTGACCTCAGCCTCCGACATAGCGTTATCCGTCAGCCTGTTCGCCATTGGTCTTGGGCTATCCGTGGTGCTGGTCGGACCGCTGTCGGACTTGTGGGGGCGCAAAACCCTTTTGCTGACTGGCATCGCCATCTCGATCGTCGGTGCAACGGGTTGTCTGCTTTCCAGCGAATACAGCTGGTTTCTGGTATTTCGCGTCATTCAGGCCGTGGGTTGCGGGTCCTTTGTGCTGTCGCAAGCGCTGATTCAGGATTTGTTCGTCGGCAAGGAACAGGAACGAATGAGGATCTGGATGACCACCGCCGCCGGCGTGTTCATTTCCATATCGCCGCTGCTTGGAACCTGGTTGCAGATGCATCTGGACTGGCAGGGCAGCTTCTATGTCTTTATTGCGCTGGCAGTCTTCGTCTGGATAAGGGCTGGCGTGCTCCTCAAGGAATCTCCGCGCAGTCGCAATGCGGCGCCCGCTCGCTTTTTCAGTGCCTATTGGCGGCTATGCGCGGATTTTCGCTTCATGGGTTACTGGTTGATTTCGGCCTTGGCCTTCGCCTGCCATTTTTCATTCATCGTCATGTCGCCGATCATTTTCATGGAGCGCCTGGCACTCACGCCCTACGAATTCGCCTGGACATTGTTGCTGTATGGCGTGGCGTATGTGTTCGGCGGGATAGTCGCCAGCGCCTTGCATCGGCGTCTGCCGGCCAATTCACAGATAGTGATCGGCCTCGGCCTGATCGCACTGTCGGGGTTGGTCATGTTGTGGCTGGCAAATCAGTTCGGGCTGACGGCGGCTGCGGTGCTGATCCCCATGCTCATCTGCACGGCTGGCACCACCATTGCCCGGCCTATCGCCAATTCCAAAGCCATGACCCTCTATCCACAGGATGCCGGTACGTCCTCCTCGGTCGGCGGCGTGATGATCTTCATGTGCGGCGGCGTTATCAGCGCGATGATCAATCTCGCGTCCGAAGACCTCACCACGGCGCTCGCCTTGTGTTTCCTGATCCTTAGCGCTGCGGGCCTGGGTTTGAACGCGCTGATCATGCAGCGCAATCTGGCACTGAACGCGAGTTGATTTACGCCGGTCGTCATCCGGCGCACGCCACCGGCGCCGGATCAGCGCTTCCCGGCATTCCCTCCAGCCGCCAGCCGTGTAGAATCGCGACATTCATCGCCAGTCATCCCCCGGCGGGTTTATGAGCTCAAGCTGAAGCGCGCGGCGATCCCGCAAAGTTATCGGCAACTTCCGGACACACGGCCATTTCTGAGTGTTCCAGACGTCAATAGAAGCTCACTTCCCTTTTGATACCTGATTAGCCGCCCGGAGTGCTTCATGCCTGATTACCGCTCGAAAACATCCACCCACGGCCGCAACATGGCCGGTGCCCGCGCATTGTGGCGCGCCACGGGGATGAAAGATGACGACTTCAAAAAGCCGATCATCGCCATTGCCAACTCGTTCACCCAGTTCGTACCGGGCCACGTCCACCTCAAGGACCTGGGCCAACTGGTCGCCCGCGAAATCGAACGCGCCGGCGGTGTAGCGAAAGAATTCAACACCATCGCCGTGGATGACGGCATCGCCATGGGCCACGACGGCATGCTGTATTCGCTGCCGAGCCGCGAGATCATCGCCGACTCCGTCGAGTACATGGTCAACGCCCACTGCGCCGACGCCATCGTCTGCATCTCCAACTGCGACAAGATCACCCCAGGCATGTTGATGGCCGCCCTGCGCCTGAACATCCCGGTGATCTTCGTGTCCGGCGGCCCGATGGAAGCCGGCAAGACCAAACTGGCCAGCCACGGTCTCGACCTCGTCGACGCCATGGTGATCGCCGCCGACTCCAGCGCTTCTGACGAGAAGGTTGCCGAGTACGAGCGCAGTGCCTGCCCGACTTGCGGTTCGTGCTCCGGCATGTTCACCGCCAACTCGATGAACTGCCTGGTTGAAGCGTTGGGCCTGGCCTTGCCGGGCAACGGTTCGACCCTCGCCACCCACAGCGACCGCGAGCAACTGTTCCTGCAGGCCGGCCGCACCATCGTCGAGCTGTGCAAGCGTTACTACGGCGAGAACGACGAGTCGGTATTGCCGCGCAACATCGCCAACTTCAAGGCGTTCGAAAACGCCATGACCCTGGACATCGCCATGGGCGGTTCCACCAACACCATCCTGCACTTGCTGGCCGCCGCCCAGGAAGCCGAGATCGATTTCGACCTGCGCGACATCGACCGTCTTTCCCGTCACGTGCCGCAACTGTGCAAAGTCGCGCCGAACATCCAGAAGTACCACATGGAAGACGTGCACCGCGCCGGCGGGATCTTCAGCATCCTCGGTTCGCTGGCCCGTGGCGGCCTGCTGCACACCGACCTGCCGACCGTGCACAGCAAGACCCTGGCCGAAGGCATCGCCAAGTGGGACATCACCCAGACCGACGACGAAGCGGTGCATCACTTCTTCAAGGCCGGCCCGGCGGGCATCCCGACGCAAACTGCATTCAGCCAGTCGACCCGTTGGGAAACCCTGGACGACGACCGTGAAAACGGCTGCATCCGCAGTGTCGAACACGCCTACTCGAAAGAAGGCGGCCTGGCCGTTCTCTACGGCAACATCGCGCTGGACGGCTGCGTGGTGAAAACCGCGGGCGTCGACGAGTCGATCCACGTGTTCGAAGGCAACGCAAAAATCTTCGAAAGCCAGGACAGCGCCGTACGCGGCATCCTCGCGGACGAAGTGAAGGCCGGCGACATCGTGATCATCCGTTACGAAGGCCCGAAAGGCGGCCCGGGCATGCAGGAAATGCTGTACCCGACGTCGTACCTGAAATCCAAAGGCCTGGGCAAAGCCTGCGCCCTGCTCACCGACGGCCGTTTCTCCGGCGGCACTTCGGGCCTGTCCATCGGCCACGCTTCGCCGGAAGCCGCTGCCGGTGGCGCGATTGGTCTGGTGCAGGACGGCGACAAAGTGCTGATCGACATTCCGAACCGCTCGATCAACCTGTTGGTCAGTGATGAAGAACTGGCCGGCCGCCGTGCCGAGCAGGATCAGAAAGGCTGGAAGCCGGTGGAGAAACGTCCACGTAAAGTGACCACCGCACTGAAAGCCTACGCCCTGCTGGCGACCAGCGCCGACAAGGGTGCTGTGCGTAACAAGGCGATGCTTGACGGGTTGTAAGCGTCAGTCGCAGAAATAAAAATGCCCCGCCAAGTGCGGGGCATTTTTTTGGCCAACTCGGTTAAATGTGGGAGCGGGCTTGCTCGCGAATGCGGCTTTTCATTCAAAATTTGAATCGACTGACTCACCGCTTTCGCGAGCAAGCCCGCTCCCACATTAGTTCTGTGTCGCCTTACTGGATTTCTGCTGGTGTGACGATCACCCAGTTCTTGTCCGCCGTCACCGGCAACCCTTCCTTGGCCTGGGCCGCAGCGTGCTTGGCCATCATGCCGTTAATCTGGGTCATGTATTTGTCCTT
Source organism: Pseudomonas sp. IT-P44 (assembly GCF_949768225.1). NCBI lineage: Bacteria > Pseudomonadati > Pseudomonadota > Gammaproteobacteria > Pseudomonadales > Pseudomonadaceae > Pseudomonas > Pseudomonas sp. IT-P44. The sequence goes on from NZ_CATKQM010000040.1 coordinate 35,204, forward strand.
GCGGTTGACCCACAAGTGGATGCCGCCCTTGGCCACGTCAACATCGTGGAACAGCATGTAACCGTCGCTGCTCGGGGTGTCGCCGCCGACCAGTACCGGTTTTTTCCATTCATCGATGTAGGTCAGGATCGCCGCGTGTTTACCGGCCATCCAGGTTGCCGGGGTCCACAGGTACGGGGTCAGTTCCAGGCCGAGGTTGGCCTTCTCGTCATACTTGCCAGCGGTGATCTGCTTGCGGGCCGTGGTCAACTCACCGGACTTTTGATCCTTGAGCAGCAGGCTCACACCGATCACGTTTTGCGGTTTGACGTTGTAGCCGTACTTCGGATCGGAGGCGACCATGCGCACCAGCTCTTCAGAAGCGGCGGTCATCACGTAGACCTCGATGCCGTTCTCCATCAGCTTGTTGTACAGCTCGGTTTGACCGGTGAAGACTTTCGGCGGGTTGACGTCGAGCTTCTTGACCACGTCGCCTTCGTAATAGGTGGCCGGCACCGGTTTGCCGGACGCCATCAACTCGTCGACATAACCTTTGAGCTCTTGCAGGGTGAAACCGGAGAACACCTGGGCGACCCATGGGTAGCAAACCATGTCGTCGAGTTCGCAGAGGCGGTAGTAGTAGCTGAACAGGCTTTCCTTATGGTCGGCGGTGTCCTTGAACGGAATCAGTTTCAGGGAGGGATCGAGTTTCTCGCGGGTGATCAGGCCCTTGTTTTCCATGAACGGCAGCAGCGATTCTTCGAGGTCATAGCGGTAACTGGTGTTGTCCATGTCGAACACCGCGTAGTTACCTTTGTTGGCGTTGGCCGCGATCATCGCATCCAGTGCCTTGGCCTGATCGGCTGGCCAGTGCTTCAAATCCGTAGCGAAAGCCTGGCCGGCGAGGCCAATGCACAGTGCAGCGAGCAGAAATTTCGGTGCGAACTTCATCGATAGATCTCCCTGATTTAAAGACATCGACGCTAACAAATAAGTGTGACAGTCCCCGTCTGTCAGCGACGGCCAACGCACCTATCGCGCCAGCTGCATTCCTGTAAGCGACACCGGCTTATTCCAAAAACGACAGTCATCAGACTTTTTTGATATTAATTCATTGAAAATCAAGCTGTTAGGCTTGCCGGTTCGCAGCTGCCCCGGAAGGCAGTTGGCACATGTCTAATGGGAGTTCCAATGAATCTGCCGCTGATTCTCAATCTGCTGGTGTTCCTCGCCCTGCTCGTCGCACTGGCGCAAACCCGCCACACCACATTTAGTCTGGCGAAAAAAGTCCTGCTCGCCCTGGTGCTGGGCGTGGTGTTCGGTGTCGCGTTGCACACTATTTATGGTGCCGGAAACCCGGTGCTGAAAGCCTCGATCGGCTGGTTCGATCTGGTGGGCAACGGTTACGTGCAGTTGCTGCAAATGATCGTGATCCCGCTGGTGTTCGCCTCGATCCTCAGCGCCGTGGCCCGTCTGCACAACGCTTCGTCGCTGGGCAAAATCAGTTTCCTGACCATCGGCACGCTGCTGTTCACCACCGCTATCGCGGCGCTGATCGGTATCGGTTTGACCAACCTGTTCGGCCTGACCGCTGAAGGCCTGGTCGCCGGCACACAGGAAATGGCCCGCCTGCAAACCATTCAGACCGACTACGCAGGCAAGGTCGCGGACCTGAATGTGCCGCAGCTGCTGCTGTCGTTCATCCCGCAAAACCCGTTCGCTGATCTGGCGCGCGCCAAGCCGACATCGATCATCAGCGTGGTGATATTCGCCGCGTTCCTCGGGGTCGCCGCGCTGCAACTGCTGAAGGATGACGTCGAAAAAGGTCAGAAAGTGATCAACGCCATCGACACCCTGCAAGCCTGGGTGATGCGTCTGGTGCGCCTGGTGATGAAGTTGACTCCGTACGGCGTGCTGGCGCTGATGACCAAAGTGGTCGCCGGTTCCAACCTGCAAGACATCATCAAGCTCGGCAGTTTTGTCGTGGTGTCCTACATCGGCCTGGGCCTGATGTTTGTGGTCCACGGCGTGCTGGTGTCAGTGGCCGGGATCAACCCGCTGCGGTTCTTCCGCAAGATCTGGCCGGTGCTGACGTTTGCGTTCACCAGCCGCTCCAGCGCGGCGACGATTCCGCTGAGCATCGAAGCGCAGACCAGCCGTCTGGGCATTCCGCAATCCATCGCCAGTTTCGCCGCTTCGTTCGGCGCGACCATTGGGCAGAACGGCTGCGCGGGTTTGTATCCGGCGATGTTGGCAGTGATGGTTGCGCCGACCGTGGGCATCAACCCGCTCGACCCGTTGTGGATCGCGACGCTGGTGGCGATTGTGACCTTGAGTTCGGCCGGTGTGGCCGGCGTGGGCGGTGGTGCGACGTTCGCGGCGCTGATCGTGCTGCCGGCGATGGGTTTGCCGGTGTCACTGGTGGCGTTGCTGATTTCGGTTGAGCCGCTGATTGATATGGGGCGTACGGCGTTGAACGTGAGTGGTTCGATCACGGCCGGGGCGATTACCAGCCAGATCATGCAGCAGACCGATAAAGATTTGCTGGATGCGGATGAGCATGCGGAGTTGGCTCACGCTTAAGAATTTCAGTGACTGAGCGGGC
>NZ_CATKQM010000041.1:0-36726 GCF_949768225.1 Pseudomonas sp. IT-P44
CACGCATCGCCAGCACGCCGGCTCCTACAGGGGGGTGCGGTGTTCTTACGTGAACTCCTCGCGCAACATCGCCACAAACGCTTCTCGCGCCGGGTGAACCCCGGCGTTTTCATGCCAGTAAAACAGGTTGTCGATGGCGGTCAGTTCAGGGAACTCATACCCCGCGCACCCCGCGCCTTTGGCGTACTGATCGAACACCCCTTTGGGCACCAGCGCGACCCCCGCCCCCGCACTGACGCACCCGACAATCGCGCCGTAACTCGCCAGGCTGACAATCGGCAGCGCCTGCCCCTGGCGCAACAACCAATGTTCCAGCGCCGCACGGTAAGGACACCCCTGGGGCCACATGAACACGGTCTTGTCCTGCAAATCGGCGATCTCGCGCACCGGCCCCAGCGACGTCGAGGCAATCAGCAGCAGCTCCTCGCGGTACATCGGCGTGCGCTTGAGTTGTGAGCGCTCGACATCCACCGCGACGATTGCGCCGTCGAGCCGGTGGTTGGCGGTGTCATCGAGCAATTGGCCCCAGGTGCCGGTGGTCAGCTCCAGCGCCACCGCCGGATAGCGCTTGTGGAACTTGGCGAGCAAACGCGGCAAGCGACCGGTGGCCGACGATTCGATGGCGCCGATGCGCAACGGGCCGGACGGCTCGGCGGCGGGGTCGACCGCCCGCTTGGCCTCAGCCGTCATGGCGAGAATCTTCGAGGCGTACGCCAGAAAAGTCTGCCCCGACGGACTGATGCGCAACCCTCTGCCTTCGCGGATAAACAACGCGACGCCCAACTCCGCTTCCAGCGACTTGATCCGTGCCGTGATGTTCGACGGCACGCAATGCAACAGCTCGGCCGCCCGGGCGATGCTGCCGACGTCGGCCACGGTTTTGAACATGCGAATCTGTGCCAGCTCCATACATCACCCAAAGTGAACGGTCAGCGCAGTATAAGTCAGTTGTGACGAACGGTCTGCGTTCTGATACTCGAAGCATCTGCCCACAGGTGCCCGACCATGCAAGCGCTCTCAACTGCCACCCCTCCCCTCAAAATCATCCTGGCCATGGCCTTCGTCGTCGCGTGCTGGGGCTATTCCCCGACCGGAATTCACATCGGCTTGCAAGCCTATGATCCCGGGCATCTGGCATTGCTGCGGTTTCTGCTGGCGTCGGTGTTCATGGCGCTGGTCGCGGTGTTCAAAGGCATCAGCCTGCCGACCCTTCGCGATTTGCCAATGCTGTTCGGCCTCGGCTTTTTTGCGGTGAGCCTGCATCACGTGGCGATCAATTTTGGTCAGCAAGGGGTCAGCGCCGGTGCGTCCAGCGTGTTGGCGCAATCGACGCCCTTGTTCAGCACGCTGCTGGCGCGCTTCGTGTTCAAAGACCAGGTGAGCGCGTGGCGCTGGGGTTGTGTTTTTCTGGGATTGATCGGCGTGGTGATAGTGGTCGCGGGCGATCGCGGACTGGGCAGCATCGACGCCCATGGCCTGTTGATTCTGCTGGCGGCGGTGTCCTGGAGTTTCTACTTCGCGTTGCAGAAACATCACTCCGGGCGTTACGACGGGCTGACACTGGTCTGCTACACGGTGTGGTCGGGGACCGCGTTGTTACTGGTTTATCTGCCGGGGTTGGCGGCACAAGTGGTCAACGCGCCGATACAGGTGCAACTGGCAGTGCTGGCGCTGGGCATTTTTCCGAGCGCGCTCGCCTACCTGGCCTGGGCATTTGTGTTGACTCACGTTGATTTGAGCCGGGCGACGATGACGCTGTATCTGGTGCCGCCGACGGCCATGGCGATTGCCTCGTTTGGCTTGGGGGAACGGCCGACGGTGATGATCGTTGTCGGGGGGACGGTGGTGTTGGTCAGTGTGTTGGCGTTGAATCTGGAGCGGCGGTTTGTGGCGATTCGGGTGGCGGGTGTTTGATGGGTGTTTTGTGGTGATGGGGCTGGCGCCTTCGCCGGCAAGCCGGCTCCTACAGGGGATCGCGGTTCGGCTCTGCGCCAGCCGGATCCCGCGAAGGCGGTTAATCGCGATCCGCCAGAAACCGGTCCCGGCTGTTGGTCAGGTGCAGCCACATTGCCGCCCGCGCCGCGTCCGCATCCTGACGCTTGATCGCGTTGAGAATCGCCTCGTGTTCCAGATTGGCCAACTGCCCCTGCTTGCTCAAATCCGCAGCGCCACGTTCAGCCGCATTAACGCGGGTGCGGGGGATCATCGCGCTGCCCAGGTGCTGCATGATTTCCGTGAAGCAGACATTGCCGGTGGCCTCGGCGATCAGCAGATGGAAACGCCTGTCGGCTTCGACGCAGCTGTCGTTGTTGGCGAGCAGGCTTTGATAATCGTCCAGCGCTTCGCGCATCTGTGCCAATTGCGGGTCCGTGCGCCGAATCGCCGCCAGCGCGGCGGCCTGGGTTTCGAGGCCCAGGCGCAACTCCAGGATGCTGCGCACGCCCAGCGCGGTATCGACATTCAGTCGTAGCCCCTGCTCCGGCGCGCGCTCGATGACGAACGTGCCGATGCCGTGCCGGGTTTCCACCAGCCCCGACGCCTGCAACTTCGAGATCGCCTCGCGCACCACGGTGCGACTGACCCCGTGCTCCTGAACGATGCTGTTCTCCGACGGCAGCTTGTCCCCCGGCAGCATCTGGCCGAGCAGGATGCTCTGGGTCAGTTTCGCGACCAGGTCATGGGCCAGGTTGTGAGTGCGCTTGCGGGCAGGCGCGTCGAGGTCATCTTGCATGGCAATCATCCGAAAGCAGGGCTAAGCGGATCGTAGCACTGCGGTCGAACGGTTTCTCAAGAAAACCGCCTCCAACTTGTATGACAACACTCAACAAAACAGACATCCAAGACAAAAACCAAGCGTACAAACGCCCCTAAACCGAATAAAAAATAACCTTAACCATACTATTTTGTTGAGCATTACCTCTTGCAGGATAAAAAAATGTAGTTGTATGATGTCTAGCAACAACGCCACACCTGCAACACCCCGCATAAAAATAATCAGTGGGAGAAAACCAAGTGAATACATCCGTATCCGGGATGCACGACGGTGCCGATTCGGTCCTGAAGTCCGCCATCTCGAAAGTGAAACGCCACGTTCTGCCGCTGTTCGTCATCATGTTCATCGTCAACTACATCGACCGCGTGAACATCGGCTTCGTCCGCGCCCACATGGAACATGACCTGGGCATTGGTGCTGCCGCCTACGGCCTCGGTGCCGGCCTGTTCTTCATCGGCTACGCGCTGTTCGAAGTCCCCTCCAACATCCTTCTGCAAAAAGTCGGCGCACGAATCTGGCTGACCCGCATCATGCTGACCTGGGGTCTGGTGGCCGCCTGCATGGCGTTCATCCAGAACGAAACCCACTTCTACATCCTTCGATTCCTGTTGGGCGTGGCTGAGGCCGGCTTCTTCCCCGGGGTGATTTATTACTTCACGCGCTGGTTGCCCGGAGTAGAACGCGGCAAGGCCATCGCGATCTTCCTCAGCGGCTCGGCCATTGCCTCGTTGATCTCCGGCCCGTTGTCCGGGTTGCTCCTGCAAATCAGCGGGTTCGGCATGCACGGCTGGCAATGGATGTATTTCATTGAAGGCATGTTCTCGGTCGGGCTGTGCGTATTCGTCTGGTTCTGGCTCGACTCCAAACCCCACGACGCCAAATGGCTGAGCCGCGATGAGCAAGACGCGCTGGTCAAAGCCATCGATGACGAGCAACTGGCCCGCGAAGCCGCGACGCCGATCAAACCGTCGCTGGGCACGCTGCTCAAGGATCGCCAGATCATCCTGTTCTGCCTGATCTACTTCTTCATCCAGCTGACCATTTACGCCGCGACCTTCTGGCTGCCGAGCATCATCAAGAAGATGGGCGACCTCAGCGATGTTCAGGTCGGGCTGTTCAACTCGATCCCGTGGTTGCTGTCGATTGTCGGCATGTACGCCTTCGCGTCGCTCTCGACGAAATGGAAACACCAGCAGGCCTGGGTCGCCGCTGCCCTGCTGATCGCTGCGGCGGGGATGTTCATGTCCACCACCGGCGGGCCGGTCTTCGCTTTCGTGGCGATCTGCTTCGCGGCACTGGGATTCAAATCGGCTTCTTCGCTGTTCTGGCCAATCCCTCAGGCGTACCTGGATGCACGGATCGCCGCGGGTGTGATCGCGCTGATCAACTCGGTGGGCAACCTCGGCGGCTTCGTCGCGCCGACCACTTTCGGCCTGCTGGAACAACACACCGGCTCGATTCAAGGCGGGCTGTACGGCCTCGCCGCGACCTCGATCATCGCCGCGATCATCGTCTTCGCTGCACGCAACACACCGAAAACCGCACCGGCCGTTGCGCTGGGCAAACCAACGCCCAGCCACGCCTGATCGCTGCTATTTAAGGACAAGAACATGAACCAACAAGACACTGCAAAAGCCCCGATCATCACCAGCATGCAAGTGGTTCCGGTGGCCGGTCACGATGGCATGCTGCTCAACCTGAGCGGTGCCCATGGCCCGTTTTTCACCCGCAACATCGTGATCCTCAAGGACAACGCCGGGCACACCGGCGTCGGTGAAGTGCCGGGGGGCGAGCGCATTCGCCAGACTCTGGAAGATGCGCGCAGCCTGGTGGTCGGCAGCCCGATCGGCACCTATCAGAGGATTCTCAACCAGGTGCGCCAGACCTTCGCCGACCGCGATGCCGGTGGCCGCGGCTTGCAGACGTTCGACCTGCGCATCACCATTCACGCGGTGACTGGCCTGGAAGCGGCGCTGCTCGATTTGCTCGGCCAGCACCTGGACGTGCCCGTCGCAGCGCTGCTCGGCGAAGGCCAGCAACGCGACGAAGTGAAGATGCTCGGTTATCTGTTTTATGTCGGTGATCGCAACGCTACCGATCTGGCTTATCGCAGCGAACCGGACGCCGACAACGACTGGTTCCGCCTACGCCACGAGAAAGCCATGACCGCCGATTCCGTGGTGCGCCTGGCGGAAGCCGCCCACGCCCGTTACGGGTTCAAGGACTTCAAGCTCAAGGGCGGCGTGCTCAGTGGCGACGAAGAAATCGAAGCGGTCACCGCGCTGGCCGAACGCTTTCCCGACGCGCGCATCACCCTTGATCCAAATGGCGCCTGGTCGCTGAAAGAAGCGATCCGCTTGTGCCGCGATCAGCATCACGTCCTCGCTTACGCCGAAGACCCGTGCGGTGCGGAAAACGGTTATTCAGGCCGGGAAGTCATGGCCGAATTCCGTCGCGCCACCGGCCTGAAAACCGCGACCAACATGATCGCCACCGACTGGCGGGAAATGGGCCACGCGATCCAGTTGCAATCGGTGGACATCCCGCTGGCCGACCCGCATTTCTGGACGATGCAGGGTTCGGTTCGCGTGGCGCAGATGTGCCACGAATGGGGCCTGACCTGGGGCTCGCACTCCAACAACCACTTCGATATTTCCCTGGCGATGTTCACCCACGTCGCAGCCGCCGCACCGGGAGAAATCACCGCCATCGACACCCACTGGATCTGGCAGGACGGCCAGCGCCTGACCAAAGCGCCGCTGCAAATCGTCGACGGTTGCGTGCAAGTGCCGAAGAAACCGGGGCTCGGGGTTGAGCTGGACATGGATCAACTGGCCAAGGCCCATGAGCTGTACAAAGGCATGGGGCTGGGTGCGCGGGATGACAGCGTGGCGATGCAGTTTCTGATTCCGGGATGGAAATTCGATAACAAGCGGCCAAGCCTGGTGCGCTAGTCGTCGGTACACCGCACACCTGTAGGAGCCGGCTTGCTGGCGATAGCGGTGGTTCAGTCGACACATTTATCGTCTGATAGGACGCCATCGCCAGCAAGCCGGCTCCTACAGGATGAGCGGTGTTTGGGCGGCTTGCAAAAGCCACCCCTTGAACGCCGCCATCGCCGACGTTTCGGGCCGTGACTGCAAGCGGGTCAGCCAGTAGCTGCCGGTGGTGATGCCGATGGCGAACGGTTGCTCGATGACTCCCGCCGCCAGTTGCCGGGCGAACATCAACGGCGGCGCCAAGGCCACACCCGCACCTTGCAACGCCGCCTCCATCATCGCCAGCGAGGAATCGAAGACGATGCTACGAGGCGGCGCGGCATGGGCAGGCAGGCCGGTGGCCTGAAACCATTCGGGCCATTCATCCGTGCGATAGGAACGCAACAGCGTTTGCTGCAACAGATCGTCCGGCGTGTGCAGTTGCCGGGCAATCTCGGGCACGCACAACACCGACAACGGCGCCTCGATCAACCTGACCGCCTCAATCCCGTGCCACGCTCCCGCGCCAAAGCGAATCGCGTAATCCAGCCCTTCAGCCGCAACGTCCACTCGATTGTTGTGGGTCGACAGGCGCAAATCTATGAACGGATGTTTCGCCTGAAAGTCCGCCAGTCTCGGCAACAGCCAACCGACCGCAAACGTCCCCACTGCGCCCACCGTCAACACCTCACGAAAATGCCCGCCTTCGAAACGCTCCAGGGTTTCGGCGATTCGATCGAAGGACTCGCGCAACACCGGCAACAAGGTCTCCCCTTCACTGGTCAGCATCAGCCCGCGTGGCAGGCGTTTGAACAGGGTGACGTTGAGTTGGGCTTCCAGGCTTTTGACCTGATGACTCACCGCGGCTTGCGTGACGCACAACTCCACCGCCGCCCGTGTAAAACTCAGATGACGCGCCGAGGCCTCGAAGGCGCGCAGTGCGTTGAGCGGTAATTGCGGTCGGATCATGCCAACTCCCAAATTTTTCTAATGGCTAAGCCGAGATATTGTCGTTTGTCGAAGCACGGCATACTGAATAGATTTGGCACGCCCGGCGACGGCCCGATTCATAAACCGCTCGGAGTGTAGCGGGTTTAATCATCAAATCTCATGGACAGCAGCTCAATCATGCACAACTCAACATTCGGCAAGGTCTTATCCTGCAGCGCTTTCGGACTGCTCCTCAGTGCAGGTTACTGCATTGCCGGGAATCAGACTGACGCGCAGATCGAAGCGGCGGTGAATGCCGCGGTTGCCCCGGTCATGCAGCAACAGAACATTCCCGGCATGGCCGTCGCGATCACCGTAGATGGCAAGCAGCATTACTTTAACTACGGCGTGGCCTCGAAGGAAACCGGCACGCCTGTCACCGAAAGCACCCTGTTCGAGATCGGTTCGGTAAGCAAAACCTTCACCGCTACCCTTGCCGCCTACGCCCAGGCCAGCGGCAAACTGTCCCTGTCGGACAAGGCCAGCCATGTCCTGCCGGCATTGCGCGGCAGCGCGTTCGATCACGTCAGCGTGCTGCAACTGGGCACCTACACCGCCGGCGGCCTGCCGCTGCAATTCCCCGACAATGCCGACGCAGCGGACAAGATGCTCGGCTATTTCAAACAGTGGAAACCGGCCTACACCGCCGGCAGCCATCGGCTGTATTCGAACCCGAGTCTGGGATTGTTCGGGTATCTGGCGGCCAACAGCATGGGCCAGCCGTTTGATGCGTTGATGGAAAAGACCGTGCTGCCCAAACTCGGCTTGCAGCACACCTACCTCAAGGTGCCGCAGGATCAGATGGCGCTTTACGCTCAGGGTTACAACAAGGAAGACAAACCGGTGCGAGTCGGGCCGGGCGCGCTGGACTCAGAAGCGTATGGCGTAAAAACCAGCGCCTCGGACCTGCTTCGCTACGTCGAGGCGAACATCAAACCGTCTGGCCTTGAAGCACCGATGCCGCAAGCCATCGCCACGACGCATGCCGGCTACTACACCGTTGGCGACATGACCCAGGGGCTGGGCTGGGAGTTTTACCACTACCCGATCACCCTAGATAAACTGCTCGCCGGCAACTCGTCGCCAATGGCGATGGAGGCGCACAAAGTCCAGTGGCTGAACCCGCCACAAGCTCAACCGGACAACGTGCTGATCAACAAGACCGGCTCTACCGGTGGCTTCGGTGCGTATGTGGCGTACGTGCCCTCGAAAGACATCGGCATCGTGATCCTGGCCAACAAAAACTACCCGAACCCGGAGCGAGTCAAAATCGCCCATGCAGTGCTGAGCACATTGACTCAATAACCTACGAACCAACCCCCTGTAGGAGCGAGCCTGCTCGCGATTGCGGTGTGTCAGGCGAAAGGGATTTCGAATGTTACGCCCTCATCGCGAGCAAGCTTGCTCCTACAAGGCTCGGCGCGGGCAAAAAAATGGGCGACCTGTTGAGGTCGCCCATTTTTGTTAGCGCGTGATCATCTACGCATTCAATCGTCAGGCATTTCCGGTGGCTTGGCCGGCTTCGCCGGTTTGCCCGGTTTCGTTCCCTTGGTGCCGTTAGGCGGTGCGGCCTCTGTGACGGGCGGCGGGGTGGGCACCGTGGCTTCTTTCTCGGTCGACGGCAACTGGTCGACCGTACTGAAAATCGTCTTCAGATCAACCGCGTCCGATTGCTCGAGTTTCTTTTCGCCGTCCTTGCCGACCAGAATCACCTTGGTCTTGGCCCCTGCTCCCAACTTGAGCGAACGGATCAAGGCTGCCGTGTCTTGTGGCCCGAGGTCTTTGCCTTCGCGCTGGCCCATCAGGTTGAGCACGGTGTACAGGACCATGTTCCGGTCGGTGAATTCCTTGCGATTGGCCGGCTCATCCAGTGACTTTTTCAGGCTGACCCACGCCGGGTCGACCGTGCTCGGCGCAATGACAATCAGCGGCCGGGACCTGCCTTTGTCCATGTCCAGAGGTGAGTCGCCATCGGCGGCGAGCAAGGGGCCGGCGAAAGCCAGCAGGGTTGTCAGGGTCAATGACCTGATGAGCATGCGCATCTCCTTTTGATATCCACGCTCTAATGATTGCGCATCGCGGCGTTCGTTCCGGGGGTCGCACCGCAATTGTGTTTCGCCTTGACCCAAGCTTAGGTCAGGGCGGTCATTGCGCAACAGGCTGAGCTAATCTCAAGACTCGATATACACCTGAACCGCCGTGAGGATCCCGCCATGAGCGCTCAGCTGAATCACACCATCGTCTGGTGCCGAAACAAACAGATATCCGCGTCGTTTCTGGTCGAGATTCTCGGCTTGCCCGCCCCCGAACCCTTCGGGCCGATGTTGATTGTGAAACTCGAAAACGGCGTGTCGCTGGACTACTACGACAATGACCCGCCGATTGCCTCTCAGCATTATGCGTTTCTGGTCAGCGACGACGATTTCGATGCGGCGTTCGCTCACCTGCAAGCCAGGCAGCAAACGTGGTGGGCTGATCCCTGCAAACAGCAACCGCAACAGATCAACGATTATGGCGGTGGCAGGCGCGTATATTTCGACGACCCGGACGGGCATCTGCTGGAGATTTTCACCCGGGAATGACAAACAATGCTGCCGGGCATCTTAAGGATCTTCTTGCACCACAAAGGACGTTAGCCGCCTTATCAGCGGTGTCGCAAGCAACACGAATGGCACAATGGTCATCCAGGCAACCAGCCAGGCTTTTAATCCATACAACAGTAACTGGCTGGCCGAAAGGCTTGAAGGACTGGCTATGGCCGTAGCAATAGCGCAGGTGATTGCGGACTGGATCACCGCAGAAGTTCGCTGGCGAAATCGCCGATGGAGCTTGGGCATTTCCGGTACTCCCAGACGGCTGCGTCGCAAGTCGCGAGCAGCCGGCTTGCATGGACCTTACTTGGCTTGGAGCAATTCAACAGTCTGCGCAGTCGTCAACAGAGCGTTGGCGATGTAACGGAAGTTGATCAGCGCAGCCAGGTAACCGTCCCCTTCCGGGGTGGTCGGGCCGGCGGTAGCATCACGCACCACCGCCACCTCGAAACCTTGCTCCAGCAATTCACGCAGGTGCGACTCGACGCAAAGGTTGGCCGCCATACCCGCCAGAATAATTTGCGACACACCGTGCTTGCGCAGTTGCAGCGCCAAGTCATTGGTTTCCGGGCCGTAGACCTTGTGTGGCGAAGCGATGATGGTTTTGCCGTCGAGAATGTACGGCTTGAACTCGGGCATGAAGTCCGCACCGGAGTTCTCGAAACCGTCGAGGGTCAGCGGGCCCTTGCGATCGAACATGCAGATGGAGTGCATGACCTTTTCCAGCGGCCCGCCGAATTTCCACTCGTGGTCGCACGGATAGTAGTAGTGCGGGGAGACAGCGACCGTGATGCCCGCACCTTTGGCGGCTGCGAACAACTGACCGAGGTGATTGACCACATCGTGTTCGACGATGCTCTTGCCAAACACATCCCAACTCACACCCTCAGGACTGAGGAAGTCGATTTGGGGGTCGATGACGACCAGCGCAGCGCGGGAAAGATCAATTTTCATACCTGGATTTGGCAGCGCAGGGCTGGCTGGATCTGCGTAATGTGCGTGGCGTGTTGTGTCGTTGCTCATGCCAATAGACTCCGATCGTGGGTAACAAAGTTGCTCTATGCCATGGCGCCCCTGCGGGCCGTTGCTTACCATCGGCGAGAACTTCATCCTATCCCCACCTTCTGATCCGACTTTGTCAGCACGTACAGAGTCTTTATCTGGTCGTCGCTATCATGGATATCCTGTCCGAATTCTTCGAACGCACGAACCTTCAGGGCAGGCTTTTCTTCTCTGGCCGGGTCGATGGCACTCTTGTCCTCGATAAGCCGCCAGGTATGGCGTTCATCCATGTCATCAGCCAGGGCGGTATCGACATGGTTCAGCCTGGGTTACCAAAGATCTCCATTGCCGAGCCCAGCGTGCTGTTCTGTCCGAGCAGTTGCCGGTATCAACTGCGCTCCAATACGATCGAGGGGGCAGAACTGATTTGCGCCTCATTTCAATTTGGGCGAAACACACAACACCCCTTCCCTCTCGGGCTCAAAGAAACCCTGATCTTCCCATTCAGAGAGCTGGAGAATCTCGGCCCGGTCATTGGCGCGCTACTCGCCGAGTTTCGGGACCAGGGGGCTGGAAGGACCAAAGCGCTGAATCTGCTGTTGGAATACATATTTGTCCTGATCGTGCGACGCGCCGTTGCAGACGGACTGATATCCAGTGGATTGCTCTATGCCCTGCAGGATGGGCGCCTCGGCGCGGTGTTCAACAGCATCCATTCAGTGCCGGATGAGCTTTGGACCGTCGAGAAACTGGCGAGCCTGGCGAACATGTCCAGGTCGAAATTTTCCGCCTGTTTCACTCAGATAATGGGGCAGTCGCCTATGGGGTATGTCACCGCATGGAGGATGAAGGTGGCTCAGGACATGCTTCGTGACGGTGTTCAGATCAAGGTGATCGCCGAGTCGGTCGGTTACAGCTCGCAGGCGTCTTTTTCGAAAAGCTTTCTGAACGTCATTGGTTGTCCTCCAGCCGAGTGGCTGAAACGCGATGCCAGTGCAGAAGCACCCTTGGTGACCGCACACGTGCAGCCTGCACAAGACTTTCTGGTTTCACAGGCGTAACAGAGCAAGGATCGCCGAACCAAAATGAAGTCTTTATGACTACTTATCGAGTCATATTGACTCTTAACAACTGTTGTATATATGACAACATACAATCCTATCTTGTTGATATATAACAATAAATAAGATGGCACGATTCATGAATTGGTTTTGGAAATGCCTCCAAAGCAGGAAATCATCATGTCTCGTTCCATGCCCCTCAGCTTTACGCTTTGCCTGTTGCTCTCACCCGTGTGCATGGCCGATCAGGTCGTCCGTGAGGTGCCTGATACCACCGCTGGCAAGGGCGCCGGTGCCGTGACCGGATTGATGGTCGGCGCTGTGGGTGGCCCGATTGGAGCGCTGATCGGTGCCGGTGTCGGATTCTTTGCCGGCAGCGCGGTTCAGGAAGCGGCCGGTCTCACGGAAACCGCTTATGAAGTGAAGGACGCCCAGGGCGAAATCAGCACTGTTCGCTCGCCCAATGCCCGCTTCGAACCAGGTCAACAAGTGACGCGCAAAGGCCCGCGCCTGGTGCGTCAGGACAGTTGATCCAGCCATCACCACGAACTTCTTTTTGGGATCCGGCCATGGGTCGGTTCCTCTTTTTTTTCTCGTTTTCGAGGGTGGACGAGCCGCATCTCGTCTGCCCTTTTTTCTTACACCGCGCTTTATCCTTAAAGGCTGCGGAACACCGCAAACACCCTCTTGATGATAATCATCGCAATGAATATTCATCGATCTAACGATAGGTATCAGCCGCGAAAGTCGCTTCATCCAAGGCAATGCAAAAAACAGCAACTTCATAGCCGGTTGTCAGACAAATATGGATAAGCATCTAACACACAAGCACTTTTATTTACTTTCCTGACCATTCGGCCAACAAAGACAGCAAAAATTATCTTCGTCGTCACGTTTAAGCATTTCAATTCAACACTACTTTCTTATAAAATTCCCCGCCTTAATGGCCCCTGGCCAGCAACCTCGGAAAAGCGGCTCTCTCTCCCTTGAAAAGAAAAGCCCGGCGACACCTTGTTGCGACTTTTCCTGACATCATCCGGTACAGCTCCGAACACTGAATTCCTTTCGTACAATCATGAACTGCCAGCCAGGCACTTTCTGCCTGGATGCTCCCTTTACTAACGTTTCCCTATCTGTCCGAGACAGAGGAGGATTATTTGCTTCGCAAGCTTGCACTGCCTTATGGTTTGAGGACGATCCTGACGACTGCGCTGGTATTCCAGTGTGCAACTTTAGTCCTCAGCTTATGGTTAGTGAGCAGCAACCAATCGAGCATTGGAACCCTATCAAGTGTCGCTGTCGATCAAGTCGACGCAGTGGCGGAAACAGTTCAACACTTGATGGAGGCACGCCTCTCCCTGTCGCGAGCCAACACCCGCATCGTACTGTTTAATAAAATCCCGCATGAAATGGTGCAACACGCCCGCGCGGAACTGACACTGGCGAATAAATCGTTTGACCGTTTCCTCACACACACAAAGGTTGATGAAGAAAACCATATCCGAGTCCAGGCTTTAAAAGACGTGTATTCACGTTATGTGGAGGTACTCAATCAACTGGTCAAGTACACGGGCGCTGGCGACGTCCAATGGGCACTCGCTCAGCCGGTACAGGACATTCAAGAGCAACTCCTTCTGGAACAAAAAAACTTCATAAAATACGGAAACAGCATCAGCCAGACTTCACTTCAGTCCATGGGTGACCGATTTAAAATATACATCGCCGCCGCTGCAATGATACTTCTAATGGTATTAGCAACAACATTCTTCCTGTTGTACATCATAAAGAAAGTAGAGAAGAGTCGACTTCTAAAAATTGCCGTCAATCGAACTGATAGTGCAATTATCGTTACCAATCCGGACAGCATAATTACTTATGTAAATGAGGGTTTTGTGCGCATGCTGGGTTATGAAATATCAGACCTGGTGGGGAAAAAACCGGACGAGGTATTTTATGGCCGCCATACGGATCAGGAAGCAGTCCTTTCTTTTAGAAAGAGTATCCAGAAAGGACAAAGCCATACCACTGAGTTATTGGTCTACAACAAATCAAAGAATCCATTGTGGGTACGCGTAGTCGCCAATCCGGTGCTCGACCCACAGGGTGTTCAGCAGGACGTCGTGGCTATTGTGACGGACATCACCGAGGCCAAGATGAATGACGAGTTGCAGTTCAAGGTCCTCAGTGCCATGGCCCGCGAAGAACCACTTCCCGACATCATGAAGTTGATTTGCCTGGAGATAGGTCGTATCGCTCCTGAAATCGGCGTTTCAATAAGGCAATTTGATGAGCAGGGCTGCCTTCCACTGGTGGCGGAATTCAACCTGCCGGCCGGGTTGATTCAGTCACTGGAAAGCCTTGCCGAAAGGTCCATCCTGAAAAAAATGGACGTGAAAGAAAGCATGATGCTGAACTTCACTGACCCTGCATCGGACCAGGGCGATTGCATCGATCACAAGCTCTCGCAATCGTTCGGTTTCACGGCCGGCTGGGTTAACACCATTCGCTCCAACAACGGACGTTGTTTAGGCACATTTACCCTTTACTACCGTGAAAATCACCTCCCTGCGGTCCAACATCACCGGCTGCTTGAAACCAGCCTGAAGCTGTGCGCACTCGCCCTCGAGAGGGACAGCTTTATCAACGACATTGAACGACTGGCTTATTATGACAGCCTGACGATGTTGCCCAATCGGCGACTGTTGATGATGAAAGCAAACTCAATGATTGCCAATGCTCAGCGCTCGCAATCATCAATGGCCGTGTTGTTCATCGACATTAATAAGTTCAAGCAAATCAATGACTCACTTGGGCATGCCGCCGGGGATTTGCTTCTGTCTGAAATAGCCAGGAGGCTTCAGGGTTCTGTGAGGGGCAACGACTTTGTCAGCCGGCTTTCAGGAGATGAATTCGTCATTATTCTGTCTCCCTCCAGCGCTGAACAAGCGATTGCCTTTTCAGAAAGAATGCTCAGCAAACTATCGGAACCCATGATGTTGGCCGATGTAAAAATTGCGCCCTCGGCCAGCATTGGTATTGGTATTTATCCAGACCACGGTAACGACATTCACTCGTTGCTTTTGCATGCCGATCAGGCGATGTACAAAGCCAAGTCCGCAGGCCGCCAGGCAATTGAAGTGTTCGACCAGGTGATCAACGATTCAACCAATGACGAACTGACACTGAGCCTGGCCCTCGAGAATGCCCTGGAGTCCAATCAGCTGACGCTGCATTACCAGCCCCAGATAGCGCTCGACGACAACCAACTTTTTGGTGTCGAGGCACTTGCCCGCTGGCGTCATCCGGAGCTTGGAAACATCCCTCCAAATCGATTCATCCCTTTGGTGCGCGAGGCAGGATTAATGCCCAAGCTCAATCAATGGGTACTCACCGAAGCCTGCCGGCAGATGGCTCAATGGCGCGACTCGGGACTTGTCGTGCCTCGCATGTCGGTAAACATCTTCCCCGTCGCCTTTCGCGACAGAGCCATTATTGATCTCATCCAGTCTCTGCTGACAAGGCATGGGCTCCTACCCTCCTGTTTGACGCTGGAGGTCACGGAAGACTTCATACTGGACGCCACCGACAATGTCATATCGGTCATTACCGAGGTCCGTCAATTAGGCGTCAGCCTATCCATTGACGATTTTGGCACCGGTTACTCCAGCCTGAGCTACTTGCTGCGACTGCCCGTGGACACCATCAAGCTGGACAAGAGTTTTATCGACGATATCGAGAAAAGCGAAAGTGCCCGGACACTGGCGCAGTCGATTGCCGGGATCTGCAAGAGCTTGCAATTGAACATTGTCGCCGAAGGTGTTGAAACCGATGCGCAGCTTGAAATCCTTCGAGGCCAGGGATACCAGATAGCGCAAGGTTATTGTTTCTCGCGCCCTTTGGCCCCTCAGGATTTAGCTCAATGGATCCGTGAGAGATTCCTTTCCAGCGATGATAGCGAACGCTACCGAATCTCGGCTCCCAAGAGCCTGCCGTGAGATTTCAAGGGATGTCGTACAGAACCTAGAACGCCAGTTTGTAGCCGATCAGCACCAGCATCGTCGCCAGGCACGGGCGCAACACCTCATCCGAGATGCGGCCGGTCAGGTGGCTGCCCAGGTAAATCCCCGGCAGCGAACCGACCAGCAAGTAGCCCAGCACATGCCAATCCATGTTGCCCATGCTCGCATGGCCGAGACCGGCGACCAGGGTCAGCGGTACGGCGTGGGCGATTTCCGTGCCGACGAGGCGGCGGGTAGGCAACAGCGGATACAGGATAAACAGCGCCACGGTGCCAAGGGCGCCCGCGCCGATGGAGGTCAGGGCGACCATGGTGCCGAGGATCAGGCCGGTGATCACGGTCAGCCCATTCAAGCGTTTGCCGCTTGGGTTGTAGGTGCCACCGGCGCGTTTGTGGGCGAAGTCGAGCAGGCGTTTCTTGAAGAAAATCGCCAGTGCCGTGGCAAACAGGACAAAGCCCAGCGCCTGTTTGATGATGGCGTTCATCGCGTCGGGGGACGTTTGCAAACTGCTCAGGAACCACAACGTCAGCGCCACGGCCGGCACACTGCCGAGCGTCAGCCAACCGGTAATGGCCCAGTCGATGTTCTTGTTCTTGCGATGTACCAGCACACCACTGGATTTGGTAATCGCGGCGTACAGCAGGTCCGTACCCACCGCTGTCGCCGGATTGATGCCGAACCAAAGCAGGATCGGCGTCATCAGCGAGCCGCCGCCCACGCCGGTCATGCCGACAATGAACCCCACCACCAAACCTGCCACAACCAAACCGAAGTTAACGAAATCCATTAACACGCCCACAAAAACGCATGAAAAAACTGGCCCGCAGCATAGCGATTTTTCTTATAACTACTTATATCGATGCGGTCTATCGTTATTCCTGCACGCGCATTCCCTTGTAGGAGCCGGCTTGCTGCGGGCGGCGTTCCGACGATTGCGGTGTGTCAGTCAAATCAATGTTGCAGATATGCCGCTATCGCCAGCAAGCCGGCTCCTACAGGGTCGGGGTTTACTGGACGGGGAGGAAATTGAGGAACAACAGGCTCTGTGCGTAGTTCAGGCCGATCCGCCGGTAGCGCTCGTCCAGCATCTGGGTCAGCAGGTCCAGGCGCGCAACGATCTTGCCGAACTCCACGGCAAAACTCAGGTTGCTGCCCTCCTCCGAGATCTCGTTGGAAAACAGCAAGGGCTCGCCGTTTTTGTTTTGCCGCTGGCTGAGGATCCAGGTGGCTTTCTCGATGTTGCGCGCAGCGTTGCTGACGAAGACCGGGTTGATCGCATCGGTCATGTAAAACTCCAGCCGATTGCCGTGAGCGGTGACCAGCATGCTGCCGATGGCGTAGATGAAAGCGCCGACCCGGTCGCCGAGGAACTCCGGGCTCATGGCGTAATTCAGCGCCGCCAGATCCTTCTTGCCCCCCAGCGTCGGCAGCGGTTGTTGCTGTTCGATGGCCAGGCGCACTTGTTTGCCGGCGGTGCGGGCGTCGAGGAAGCCGGACTTCTTCAGCTCCTGCGGGTTGCGCAGGTAGAGCTTGCCCATCAGCAAATAGAGGCTGTCGAGGTTGTCACGCATCGCCAGGGTGGCCATGCGGTCGACGCTGGTCTGGAGGAATTCCTGGGGCCTGCCTTCACGAAACTGGCTGACGATGTCCCGGCCCTGCTGCTGACTGCAACCGGTCGTGAAGAACATCGACAGAACGGCGAGCAGCAGGCAATGGCGGCGGATGTGCACAGCGGTGAGGGGTAAAACTCGGGCCATGGGTGCTTGAACTTGGGCATGGGCCGGCGGAGGGGATCGCCGCAGGCTGACCAAGGGTAGAGCCGTGGATTGCGAAAAAGTGCAGAACCTGCAGTCCGCCCTTTCCCAACAAAGTGAAGGGGACAGCTCATTAGTCATACTTTTTAATTGCAACGCCGCACGATTAAGCTATAAATCCTTCCCTGTCGAATTAATAATCGACATTTAGTATGACTACTTTTAAAAAACAATAAAAAGGAAGGTAACCCATGCTTCATTCCAGATACCCGCACTACGTCCTTGGACTGTCCCTGATGATCGCCACCCTCACCGCCCAGGCCAATGGTCTGTCCAGCGAACATAAAGCCTTCGGCAAAACCAATGACGGCACAGCCGTCGAACAATACGTGTTGCGTAACAGCCACGGCATGCAGGCCACCGTGATCACCTACGGAGCGACGCTGCAGTCGCTTGCCGTGCCGGACAAAAACGGCAAGCTCGAAGACGTGGTGCTCGGCTTCGACAACGTACAGGGCTATCAGAGCGGCAAGGCCTACTTCGGCGCGACCATCGGGCGCTTCGGTAATCGCCTGGCCAACGGTGCGTTCGAAATCGATGGCAAGCGCTTTCAGGTGCCGCAAAATGACGGCTCGAATTCACTGCACGGCGGCCCGCAGGGTTTTGACAAACATGTCTGGAAAGCCAAACCGGCGAAGGGCAAGGATTCAGTGGGCGTGACGCTGACGTACCTGTCGGCGGACGGCGAAATGGGTTTTCCTGGCAACCTGACAACCGAGGTCACCTACAGCCTCAACGAAAACAACGAGCTGCGCATTGAGTACAAGGCCTCCACCGACAAACCGACGGTGCTGAACCTGACCAATCACAGCTACTTCAACCTGGCCGGCGCGGGTAACGGCGACGTGTTGCAACAGGTCGCAACCTTGCATGCCAGTCACTACACGCCGGTCAACGGTAAGTTGATTCCTACCGGCGAGCTGGCTCCGGTGGCCGGTACGCCGATGGACTTCACCCAACCCACCGCCATTGGCAAACACATCAAGGCGGATCATCCGCAGCTGAAATTCGCTGAGCCGAAACAGGGTGGCTTCGATTTCAACTGGGTGCTGGATGCCAAGGGGGACCTCGGCAAACTGGCTGCCGATGTCAGCGACACGCAGTCCGGGCGTCGTTTGCAGCTCTATACCACTGAGCCTGGCGTGCAGTTCTATACCAGCAACTTCCTTGATGGCTCGGTCAAGGGTAAGGCCGGCAAGACTTACGCACACTGGAGCGCGTTCACTCTGGAAACCCAGCATTACCCGGACGCGCCCAATCAGCCGAACTTCCCGTCTACGCGACTGGATCCGGGCAAGACGTATACCCAGAGTACTGTGTTGAAGTTTTCTGCTCGGTAAGACGTTGGGGGGCATCAGCGCTTGGGTGAATATCCATTATTTCGGTGATGGCTGATCGTGGTTTCGCCCTTACGGCGAGTCACTTGGAAGAGCCCCAAGTAACCAAGGGCTCTTGCCCCTTTCGTTCGGTGGCTCGCTAATGCTCGCCATGCCCTCGCTCCGGTCCTGCTCCGTGGGCCCGCCGCCATCGGCCATCCATGGCCGGGGGCGGCTAACCCGGCATCCATGCCGGGTTGCCCACTACGCAGAACCTCCACTCGGCCTCTCGAGGGGGCGCTCAGATCAAAAGCGGAAGGCGAGCTAACGCTCGGCCTGATGAGTGGTGAGAAGCAAAAGCAAACGCGATTCCCTGTAGGAGCGAGGCTTGCCCGCGAAAAGCGTCCGGACGGCGCGTTCATTCAGACAGCCCGCGTTATCGTTGACACCTACAGCCCGGGGAACCCATGGGCTATTCTGCTGCCAACCGAAGTATCGACCGAATGACATCAAGGAGCTTTGCATGCGGACTCTCGAACTGGCCGGCATCAACGTACCGGTTATCGGCCAGGGCACCTGGCGCATGGGTGAAGATCGCGCTCGACACCGCGAGGAAGTCGCCGCGTTGCGCCTGGGCATCGAGTTGGGCATGACCTTGATCGACACCGCAGAAATGTACGGTGAAGGGGGCGCCGAGAAAGTCGTCGGCGAAGCCATTGCCGGCCTGCGCGACAAGATGTTTCTGGTCAGCAAGGTGTATCCGCACAACGCCAGCCGCAAGGGCATCCCCGAGGCCTGCGAACGCAGCCTGCGGCGGTTGAACACCGATTACATTGATTTGTACCTGCTGCACTGGCGCGGCCAGTACTCCCTTGAAGAAACCGTTGAGGCATTCGAACGCCTGCGCGAAGCCGGCAAGATCGGCCGTTGGGGCGTGTCCAATTTCGACGTGGATGACCTGCAAGAACTGGCCTCCCCGGCCTGCGCCACCAATCAAGTGCTCTACAACCTTGAGGAGCGTGGAATAGAATTTGATTTACTGCCGTGGAGCCAACAGCATCGTCAGCCATTGATGGCGTACTGTCCCATCGGCCAGGGCGGGAGTTTGCTCGCTCACCCGACACTCAAGCAGGTGGCCGCCCGTCACGCGGCGACACCGGCCCAGGTAGCCTTGGCATGGATTCTGCGGCAGGATGGAGTCATTGCCATCCCCAAGGCGGTCCGACCTGAGCATGTGCAACTGAATGCGCATGCCGCGCAATTGAAGCTTGTAGCCGGGGATCTGGAGGCGCTGGACCACGCGTTTCACGCGCCACAACGCAAACAGCGACTGGCCATGGTCTGAGCCATCGCGGTTCTGTCAGAGGGCTTCTCATGAGAAGCACCGATCAGCTCGACGCCTTTAATCTGCAACGCTTCATCCAGGCGCAGGACCCGGTGTTCGAGCGCGTGCAAAACGAACTCGGCGCAGGCCGCAAGCGCAGTCACTGGATGTGGTTCATCTTTCCGCAATTCATCGGCCTGGGCGGCAGCGAAATGTCGCAACGATATGCCATTCACTCGGGAGAGGAGGCTTCGGCGTACCTCAAGCATGCGCAGCTGGGCCCACGGCTGCGCACCTGCACGCAGTTGGTGCTGGATATTCCGGAACGCTCCATCATCGAAATTTTCGGCCATCCGGACAACCTGAAGTTCCGCTCGTCGATGACCCTGTTCGCGCAGTTCGCCCCGGATGACAGCCTGTTCCAGCAAGCGCTGATGCGGCACTTCCATGGGATTCCGGATGACTGGACGTTATCGCTGCTGGACTCAAAACAGGCCCAACTGCCCCCCAATCAGGGTTGAGAAATCGTCATCCACGAACGGCAGAATCGCATCCGCCACCGGTTGCAGTTGCCGGGTGACGTAGTGGTCGTAATCGATCGGCGCGCTGCGGATCTCCAGCGGCTCGGGCCCGGCGACGGTGATCACGTAGCTGATCCAGCCGCCGTTCTGGTATTGCCGCGGACGGCCCTGTTGATCGTTGTAGTCATCGGCGATCCGCGCCGCGCGGACATGCGGCGGCACGTTGCGCTCATAGTCATCCAGGGTCCGGCGCAAGCGCTTGCGATAGATCAGGCGATCATCGAACTCGCCCGCCAAGGTCTTGCGCACGTACTCGCGGACATAATCCTGATAGGGCTGGCGATGGAAGATTCGCGTGTACAGCTCTTGCTGGAATTGCCGGGCCAGCAGCGACCAGTCGGTGCGCACGGTTTCCAGCCCCTTGTAGACCATCTCGTCAGTGCCGTCGTCACGCGTGACCAGCCCGGCATAACGCTTCTTGCTGCCCTCCTCCGCACCGCGAATGGTCGGCATCAGAAAGCGCTTGTAGTGGGTTTCGAACTGTAACTCCAATGCGCTCTGCAGCCCGTACTCCTCTTGCACATGCACGCGCCACCATTGATTGACGTGATCCACCAGCGCGTGGCCGATCTGTGCTGCTTCCTGTTGACCATGGGCGCGGCGCAGCCAGACAAACGTCGAGTCGGTGTCGCCATAGATCACCGTGTGCCCCTGGGCTTCAATCAACTGGCGGGTACGCAGCATGATTTCGTGCCCGCGCAACGTGATCGACGAGGCCAGACGCGTATCGAAGAAACGGCAACCGCTGGAACCAAGCACGCCGTAGAAGGCGTTCATGATGATCTTCAGCGCCTGGGACAACGGTGCATTGTGTTCGCGCTTGGCGGTTTCGCGGCCCTCGGCGACCCGGGCGACAATGGCCGGCAGGCAGTGCCGGGTTCTGGAAAAACGCGCCCCGCGAAAACCGGGCACGGACTCGCTGTCGTCGGGATGCTTGAGCCCTTCGATCAGGCCCACCGGGTCGATGAGGAAGGTGCGGATGATCGATGGATAGAGGCTTTTGTAGTCGAGCACCAGCACCGATTCGTACAGGCCCGGCTGCGAGTCCATGACAAATCCGCCGGGGCTGGCCTGTGCAGGTTTGCTGCCGAGGTTGGGCGCAACGAAACCCTGGCGGTGCATCAACGGCATGTACAGGTGCGTGAAGGCCGCCACCGAACCACCGCTGCGATCCGCCGGCAAACCGGTCACGCTGGCCCGCTCCAGCAGGAAAGTGAGCAATTGGGTCTTGGCGAAAATCCGCGTGACCAGTTCGCAGTCCTTGAGGTTGTAAGTGGCGAGGGCCGGTTTGTCCTCGGCGAACATGCGGTTGATTTCGTCCATGCGCTGGTACGGCGTGCTGATCGACTTGCCCTCGCCGAGCAGGGTTTGCGCGACGTTTTCCAGGCTGAACGATGGAAAACTCCAGGTCGCCGAACGCAGGGATTCGATGCCGTCGATGATCAATCGCCCGGCGGCCGAGGCGAAGTAATGGTTGCGGCTGCCGTGCTCGCGCCACTGCATTTCCTCACCGCCGCGCCCCAGTTTCAGCGGCACCGCCAGGCGTCGGGCGTGTTCGTGAAGCACGCGCAAATCGAACTGCACGACGTTCCAGCCAATGATCGCGTCAGGGTCGTGCCGGGCGAACCATTCGTTGAGCTTTTTCAGCAGCAGGGTGCGCGACTCACAGTATTCGAGCTGGAAGTCGACGTTGCTGTCATCGCCGTTGGGCGGGCCGAGCATGTACACCTGACGCTCGCCGCAGCCTTCCAGCGCGATGGAATACAGATCGCCCTGAGCGGTGGTTTCGATGTCCAGGGACACCAGCCTGAGCGTCGGTCGATAGTCGGGATCGAGTTTCATCTGCGCGTCGAGCAGCAGGCCTTCGGCATCGGGAGTGCCACCGAAGATCACCGGCGCGGTGATGAAGCGCTCCATCATGTAGCGTTCCGGTGGGCGTACGTCGGCCTCGAACATATCGACGCCGGCCTTGCGCAGCGCGGTTTCCAGGCGCATCAGCTGACCGTGTTGCTGGCAATACAGACCGAGCACCGGGCGATGCTCGAAATCCAGCAGGGCCAGGGGTTTGAGCTCGACGTTTTTTTCGCCGTGCAGCACCTGCTCAGCCTGCTCGCGCTGCTCGGCGGGGATGAACGCCACCGACGGTTGATGCGGCAGGCGAATACGCTGGGGACCGATGTCGGTCGCCAGCCAGAACTCGACTTCCGTACCGCCCGGGGTATCGCGCCAATGCCGGGTCAGGACGAAGCCCCGCTGTAAATCCACCACTGCAACCTCACATCTGATTCAGAACGCAATTCTACGCGGCATTGCGGGGGATAACAGCGAACGCCTGGATTGGAATGAAGCCTTGTAGGAGCTGGCTTGCCGGCGATAGCGCCCGTTCAAACGATAAATACGTCGCCTGACCCACCGCTATCGCCGGCAAGCCGGCTCCTACAAGGTCGGTGGGGTGTTCGAAAATGAGAGGTTTATCGAAGAAAAACGGCTGAATGGCGTTTTTTGCGCGTTATCTGCCGTTTTCTGCCTTGCCCTCGGCGCTCGGGTCTACGATTCTTCAAGAACAACGACAACACCCGAGAAGCCACCATGAAAACCGTCGCCCAACTGCTCAAGTTGAAAGATCAGAAAAATCAGGAAGTGCACCAGATCAAACCCGATCACATGGTGCTCGAAGCACTGATGAAGATGGCCGAGAAGAACGTCGGTGCCTTGCTGGTGGTAGAGAATGACGAAGTGTTGGGCATCATCAGTGAACGTGATTACGCGCGCAAACTGGTGCTGCATGGCCGCTCTTCCGTGGGCACGCCGGTGCGCGACATCATGGTGTCGCCAGTCATCACCGTAGACACCCATCAAACCGTCGATACGTGCCTGGGCATCATGTCCGACAGGCGCCTGCGCCACCTGCCGGTGGTGGAGAACGGCAAGTTGATCGGCTTGCTGTCGATCGGCGACCTGGTCAAGGAAGCGATTGCGGAACAGGCAGAACTGATTCGCCAGCTGGAGCAGTACATTCGCGGCGAGTAATGCGAGCCCTGTAGGAGCGAGGCTTGCCCGCGAAAGCGCCGACTCAGTCAATGAACGTGTCGCCTGACCCAACGCCTTCGCGGGCAAGCCTCGCTCCTACAGGTCATCAGTGATATTCAAACGGGCCAATGCCGCGCAAAAACCGGTGCCAACGTCGGGTGCCGGTCGATTCGCTCAAGCCAGGCGGAAAAACCGGGCCGCGCACTGCGCAAATGCTCCCGGGTGCCCGCCCACCGTGAGATCACCGCCGCCAATACATCCAGCGCACCGGGCGTCTCATCGCCCAGGTACAACTCGCCCGAGAACTGATCGGCAAACACCTCCCAACTCCAGTGCAACCGCTCGCGAGCACCGGCCATGAGGTTGTCACGCGAGGGTTTGTCCGCCACGAGCAACCAGCGCTCGGGGTAATCGATGATGCCGATTGCCGCATAACAATTGGTGACGATGTACACCAGCCCCCGGATCGCCTGATCGCGCTCGGCGGCATCTTTCGGCAGCAGTTTCGACTTGGGAAACGTCAACCCGAGATGAATCAAGATCGCCGCACTTTCGGTGAGAACGCTGCCGTCAGGCAGTTGCAGGGTCGGAATCTGCTTCAGCGGGTTGATCTTCTCCAACGCGTGGGCCGCCTCGGTGGATAACTCGACGTCGATGAAGCGGTAAGGAATCTCGCACAGCTCCAACGCAGCTTCGATGGCGGCGGCGCCGGAGTTCTGGTGTCCGTATAGCTGATACATATCGCGCTCCTGGCGAGACGAACAGGTAGTCGGTAGACGAGCGGGCAAAGGTCACGTTCCCTGCCATCTGGCGGATCGATGCAGGTAAGATGCGCGATCCCGGGGCTCTCTTCCAATACCCCCGCAGCACACTTCAAGGAAAGAACATGCGCCAACAGGATGGCCAACGCGCCGCACCTTTTCGTACCGTCGGTTTCATTCTGGCCTGCCTGGCGCTAAGTGCCTGCTCGCCAAGCGACCACTCGTCATCGGCCAGTCTAGCCGGTGAACAAGGGCGTGGCGGGGCCATGCTCGCCTATGAACACGAATTGCAGCTATTGCTGCCCCAGGCAGAAATCGCCCCGCGCTTGCAGGCCACCCGTGAGGCGTGCGAAACCGCACGCTTCGGCGCCTGCAACGTCTTGCGCATCGAGCAAGGCGCCGGCCGCGCCGACATCACCCTGCGCATTGCCCCTGCCGGCGTCGAGCCGCTGGTGGCGATGGCCGCCGAGGGTGGCGAACTGGGTCAGCGGATCACCAGCGCCGAAGACCTCGCCGATGCCGTGGACGACACCCGCCGACGCCAGGAACGACTCAAGGCTCAGCAGCAGCGCCTGGATGAACTGGCGACCCGCAAAGACATCAGCGTGACCGATCTGATCACCCTGAGCAAAGAGCAGGCCGGGATCGAAAACGATCTGCAAGCCCTGGCGCAGATTGCCGCCGGGCACCAGCGGCGTCTGGACACCAATCGGGTCACGTTGTCGTTCCTGCCGACCGGCGCCAGCAGTCGCTCGTCGCACTTGAGCCAGGCGTTCAGCAATTTGCTCGACAACCTGGCCGAAGGCGCCGCCGATGCACTGGAAAAAACCAGTTACGCCCTGCCCTTCCTGATCCTCGCGTTCCCGCTGTTCATGCTGTGGGTCTGGTTGTGGCGCAAGTTTGTTCGGCGTCGGACCTGAGCCGGGCGTCAACCGCGCTCCGCCTGCCGACAACTGAACCATCACGCCTACGCACGGGGAGTCAGCTGCTCCATCACTGCCGTCGATGTTCACCATCACGTCAATGAAGTTCTCATAAAAATTGTGCGGCGTACCATCAGCTCCATACCAAACAACTACACCCCGGAGCACACCACCATGAAACGCCAACTCTTCCTCAGCATCGCTTTCTCGGTTTTTGCAGTTAACGCTTTTGCCGCTTCGTCCGCTCACCCGGTTGTCGCTGAAGGCGGCTCGGATCGGTTGATTGAAAGCCGTGTGGCTGAGGGTGGTTCGGATCGTTTGATCGAAAACCGCGTTGCCGAAGGTGGCTCCGACCGTCTGATCGAAAACCGCGTCGCCGAAGGTGGTTCTGACCGCCTGATTGAAAACCGCGTTGCCGAAGGTGGCTCCGACCGTCTGATCGAAAACCGCGTTGCCGAAGGTGGTTCCGACCGTCTGATCGAAAACCGCGTCGCTGAAGGTGGTTCCGACCGTCTGATCGAAAGCCGCGCTGTATGAATGAATGGCTTTGCAGCAACACTCGACAAAAAACCCGGCCTCACCCGCCGGGTTTTTTTATGCATTTTTTGAGACCGGTCACTTCCCCGCCAGCGCCATGCAGCGCTGATAACGCTCGTCGACCCGCTTGGCAAACCACGCCGTGGTGAGTTTTCGGGTGATTTTCGGGCTCTGCAACGCAATCCCCGGCAATACCGCTCGCGGCAATGAACGGCCTTCGGCCTTCTCGGCCAATTCGAAAACCCGCTGATACAACGTGCTGTCCTCGAGTTCGAGGCTTTTGCCCTTCTCCAGTTGATCCCGAATCGTCGGGTTACGCATGCCCAGTTGCTTGCCGAGGGTGCGCACGGCCAGTTCCGTGGTGCCGGGCATGATCGAGTCGTAGCGCACCAGATCACCGTCCAGCGCCAGTGGAATCCCCGAAGCACGGCTCACCGCATTCTGAAATGCGGCGTTTCGACTGGCGTACCAACCGGCGTTGAAATCGGCGAAGCGGTACAGCGGCTGCTTGTAGCTCACCGGATAACCGAGCAAGTGGGCGATGCCGAAATACATACCGCCGCGCCGGCTGAACACTTCATGCCGAATCGAGCCGTCCACCGGGTACGGATACCCCCGCGCCTGCTGCTCGGCGAAGTCGATGCTGACCTGCATCGGCCCACCGGTGTGCACCGGATTGAAACCACCGAACAGCGTGCGGCCCATGGGCACCCTGCCGATGAAATCATCGAAGATCGCGCTCAGTTCCTTTTCACTGCGCGCGGCATTCAATCGGTCGCTGTAGCTTTTGCCGGTGCTGGAACGTATTTGCAGCGCACCGCTCACCAGCAGGCCGGGGATGTGGGCTTTGGCGGCACGGCGGTCGATTTCCTCTCGGGCGATCTTGCCCAGGCCCGGCACCGGCGGGTCCGCCTGAAAGGTCGACTCCTGCTCGGTGACTGCCAGTACGGAACACAGATTTTGTGTGGAGGGATAAATGTTCTGCGCAGCAAACGCCGCGTAGATGTCCGTGGCCCAGCCTTGGCGATCAACGGTTTTCGCCGGCAGCAGGCGCACGATCTCGGCCTTGACCTCTTTGGGAGTGCGGGCCGGGGCTTCCTGGGTGCGCTGAGTCCCGCAACCGGCCAGCACCAACAGCGCCGCGACGCTCGTGATCAATCGATTGGCTTGCATGGCGCTCCATCAGATCCGTTGAACCGGGTTAACCATACGATCAATCGCATGGCGCAGGCTATGACTGTGCCGGCGACACACTGTTCCCTGCACAGACACACTGAACGGTGGGAGCCGGCTTGCTGGCGATGGGAACACCGAGGTGCATCAGGACGACCGCGTTATCGTTCATCGCCAGCAAGCCGGCTCCTACAGGGTCTTTTTCCGTTGGGCGGGCTGTCTGACGGCCCTCTTTGGCTGGACCATACTTGAGCCAAGACGCCAGGGGAGAACAGGCGCATGAACCGTAGCGACGTACTGATCATCGGCGCCGGCCCCACCGGTCTGGTGCTCGCGCTGTGGCTGAGCAAACTGGGGATCCGCGTGCGGATTATCGACAAGACCTCGGCCCCCGGCACCACTTCACGGGCGTTGGCCGTGCAGGCGCGCACACTGGAACTGTATCGCCAGCTCGACCTCAACGAGGCCGTGATACACAAAGGGCATCGCGTGGCGGCGGCCAACTTCTGGGTCAAGGGCGAACCCGTGGCGCGTTTGCCGTTGGGCCGGATTGGCGAGGGCCTGACGCCGTACGCGTTCCTGGAAATTTTTCCCCAGGACGAGCATGAGCAATTGCTGATTGAACGCCTGGAAGCCTTTGGCATCCGGGTCGAGCGCAACACCGAGCTGGAGAGCTTCGAAGAAACCGGCGATGGCATTACCGCGCGGCTGCGCCTGCCCGATGGTCAAGAGGAAACCTGTCAGGCCTGTTACCTCGCCGGTTGCGACGGTGCCCGCTCGCGGGTGCGCAAAACCCTCGACACCGGATTTCCCGGCGGCACCTACCAGCAGATTTTCTACGTGGCCGACGTGCAGGCCAGCGGGCCGGCGCTCAATGGCGAGCTGCACCTGGACCTCGATGAAGCAGACTTTCTCGCGGTGTTTCCCCTTGCCGGCGAAGGTCGCGCGCGGTTGATCGGCACCGTTCGTGACGAACGCGCCGAGCACGTGGAAACCCTGCGATTCGAAGACGTCAGCACCCGCGCCATCGAACACTTGAAGGTGCAGATCGAACAGGTGAACTGGTTCTCGACCTACCGTGTGCATCATCGGGTGGCCGATCACTTTCGCAGCGGTCGCGCGTTTCTATTGGGCGACGCGGCCCATGTCCACAGCCCGGCGGGCGGCCAGGGCATGAACACCGGCATCGGCGATGCCATCAACCTCGCCTGGAAACTCGCGGCCGTGTTGAGCGGCGGTGCTGCCCCGCATCTGCTCGACACATATGAAACCGAGCGCATCGCCTTTGCCCGCAAACTGGTCGCCACCACCGACCGGGTGTTCAGTTTTGTCACCGCCGAAGGACGCATGGCGGATTTGCTGCGTACTCGTCTGGCGCCGTTCCTGTTGCCGAAAATGGCTTCGTTCGAGGCCTCCCGGGAATTCCTGTTTCGTACGGTGTCGCAGATCACCCTCAATTATCGTGGAATGCCATTGAGCACCGGCGTCGCCGGGCACGTTCACGGAGGTGACCGCTTGCCGTGGGCACATGATGGTGAAGGGGATAACTTCGGGCCGCTGAAGTGCCCGAACTGGCAGGTGCATGTGTACGGCGACACCAGCGACGAAATGATTGCCTGGTGCAATGAACATCACTTGCCGTTGCATGTGTTTGACTGGCGACCGGCATTTGAAACATCCGGCCTTGGGCGCAACGGGTTTTATTTGTTGCGGCCGGATACCTACGTGGCGGTGGCCGAGTCGTGCTCGGATCCGAAGGTGATCGAACGGTACTTCCGGGACCGCGGGATACGACCGTATTTCGGCCCTCACTGATTCAACACAGTCCAAATGTGGGAGCGGGCTTGCTCGCGAAGGCGTCGTGACATTCAACATCTATGTTGACTGACACGGCCTCTTCGCGAGCAAGCCCGCTCCCACATTTGGGTTTGTGGTGGGTTTAGATCCCGGCCAGGGCCAGGTCCATCGCGAAGTAGGTGAAGATCAAATCCGCCCCCGCCCGTTTGATCGCGCCGAGACTCTCGCGCACCACGCGGTCCTCATCGATGGCCCCGGCCTGTGCGCCGAACTTGATCATCGCGTACTCGCCGCTCACCTGGTACGCCGACAGCGGCAGGCGCGAAACCTCGCGAATGTCGCGGATGATGTCCAGGTACGCGCCGGCCGGCTTGACCATCAGCGCGTCGGCGCCTTCCTGCTCGTCCATCAGCGATTCACGCACCGCTTCGCGGCGGTTCATCGGGTTCATTTGATAGCTTTTGCGGTCGCCCTTGAGTGCGCTGCCGCCGGCTTCGCGGAACGGGCCGTAGAGCGCCGAGGCGAATTTGGTCGAATAGGCCATGATCGCGGTCTGGGTGAAACCGGCGGCGTCCAGCGCCCGGCGAATCGCCTGGACCTGCCCGTCCATGGCCGCCGACGGCGCGATCACATCGGCACCGGCACGGGCTGCCGCGACGGCTTGTTTGCCGAGGTTGATCAGGGTCTGGTCGTTGTCGACTTCGTGGTTGTGCAACACGCCGCAGTGACCGTGGTCGGTGTATTCGCAGAAGCAGGTGTCGGACATCACGATCATCTCCGGCACCGCGTCCTTGGCGATGCGCGCCATGCGCGAGACCAGGCCATTGTCGCTCCAGGTGTCGCTGCCGCTGCTGTCCAGATGATGGGACACGCCGAAGGTCATCACCGACTTGATCCCCGCACGGGCGTAGCGCTCGATCTCGCCGGCCAGTTTCGACTCCGGAATCCGCATCACACCGGGCATGCTTTTGATCGGCACGAAGTCGTCGATTTCTTCCTCGACAAAAATCGGCAGCACCAGATCGTTCAAGCTGAACTCGGTTTCCTGGAACAGGCTGCGCAGGCTCGCATTGCGGCGCAGACGGCGTGGACGTGCTTCGGGGAACTGGCTGGACATGGGTTTTCCTGAAAAATCGGGGGACGAGACGAAAGTCGTAAGGGGGCGAAAGCTTATGCCCAGTTCGCCGCCGGGCACAAACCTCAGCGGAGTAAAAACCGTTACCGCTGCAGCAATAATCACCGCATCCACCATAAAACCCTGTGGGAGCGGGCTTGCTCGCGAAGGCGTCGTGTCAGTCGACATGGATGTTGAATGTCACGACGCCTTCGCGAGCAAGCCCGCTCCCACAGGTTTTACAGCGTCATGGTTCCGGAAATACAGGTCACCACGGAACCACCAATCCAGATCTCATCGCCCACCTGATCGACCTGAATGCGCCCGGCCCGCCCCATGGTCAGGCCCTGACTCACCACATAAGACGCCGGCGCCAGCCCTTCGCTGAGCAGCCATTGGGCGATGCCGGCATTTAGGCTGCCGGTGGCGGGATCTTCCGGCATGCCGTCGCCGGAAATGAACGCCCGCACTTCGAACTGTGCGTCATCGCCGTCACGCTCTGGATGCCACGGCGCAATCACACCGACCGCGAGGCCAAGCATCTGCGAATGGTCCGGTTGCAGGTCCAGCACCTGCTGGCGATCCTCGACCATCACCGCCAGCCAGCCCGCGCCGTTATCGACCCACTGCGCCCGCACGATGGCGCCCGGTTCCAGTCGGAGCCCGCGTCGCACGCGCTCCAGCAGCTCCGCCTGCACCGGCCCGGTCTTGAGCAGTGGCGGTGCGAGAAAGGCCAGTTCCGCGCCTTGCCGGCGCACCCGCACCAGGCCCACGCCGCATTCCTGAATGATCTCCTCGCCCTTGGGCACCCCACCGGCTTCGAGCCAGGCATGGCAGGTGCCCAGGGTCGGGTGACCGGCGAACGGCAATTCGTTCAGGGTGGTGAAAATCCGCACCCGGTAATCGGCCCGAGGGTCCTGCGGGGCGAGGATGAACGTGGTTTCACTGAGATTGGTCCAGGTGGCGAACGCCGCCATGCGCTCATCGCTGAGCTCATCGGCGCCGAACACCACGGCCAACGGATTGCCCTTGAGCGCAACGCGGCTGAAGACATCTACTTGCTTGAAATCGAATGCGTGCATGGCCTGCCTTGGTCTTGGTGGATTCGAAAGGTCTTACTTGGGAATTTCCAGCCCGCGCATCACCGCCGGCCGCGCCAGGAAGCGCTCCAGCACCCGCGTCACGTTCGGGAAATCCTTGATGCCCACCAGATCGCCCGCCTCATAGAAGCCGATCAGGTTGCGCACCCACGGGAATGTCGCGATATCGGCGATGGTGTAGCGCTCGCCCATGATCCAGTCGCGCCCCTGCAGACGTCCATCAAGGACTTTTAACAAACGTTTACTTTCCTCGACATAACGATCCCGAGGGCGTTTGTCTTCGTAGTCCTTGCCGGCGAATTTGTTGAAAAAACCGAGCTGGCCGAACATCGGCCCGATACCACCCATCTGAAACATCAACCACTGGATCGTCTCGTAACGCGCAGCCGATTCCTGGGCCAGCAACTGCCCGCTCTTGTCGGCGAGGTAAATCAGAATCGCCCCGGACTCGAACAACGGCAGCGGCAGGTCGTCCGGCCCGTGGGGGTCGAGGATCGCCGGGATCTTGTTGTTGGGGTTCAGCGACAGAAACTCGGGCGACAGCTGGTCGCTGGTGTCGAAGCCCACGCGATGCGGCTCGTAGGGCAGGCCGATCTCTTCGAGCATGATCGAGACCTTGACGCCGTTGGGGGTCGGCAACGAGTAGAGCTGAATCCACTCTGGGTATTGGGCTGGCCATTTTTGGGTGATAGGGAAAGCAGACAGATCGGTCATCGCATGGATCCACGAAGAGATTGAGAGGCACGATCATAGTGTGAGTGGCCGCAGGCTGCGACGTACGGCGTATCGATATTGATGATTACCAAGATCAATGGATTGCAGTCTTCTCCTGCGACCGCCCCGTGTACTGTGTCCATAAATCCGCAACATCCTGTCGATAACCTCTGCTCCAACCCGTTCATGGTTATCGGTACATTGCTGCGCATGCCGCCGGAATCGAACCAAACGGGCCTCAGTGGACTCTGAGTGTTGCCCTTTCGGAAACGGACCGGATCATCGACATGGAAAACACCCGACGCTGGGAGCGCGTGGTGTAAAGGTTTGTCAGCCTTAACCGAATGCGCTGAAGAATCCCTTATTCCATGATGAACCTTATGAAATTGGTCCAACGCTTCAAACATCGCGCTTATATTGTGCTGCCCTCCCTGTTGGCAATCAGTGCGCTGTTCCTGTCGCTGGAAGTCCGTGAAAGCCGCGCCCAGCCGGCTGACGGCACCCAGACGCTGGTCTTCCTGCGCCACGCGGAAAAACCCGCCGGCGGCCTCGGCCAGCTCAATTGCCAGGGCCTGAACCGCGCCATCGACCTGGCCACCCTGCTCCCGGAAAAATTCGGCAAGGCCAACTACGTGTTTGCAGCCAACCCGACGCGCAATGTCGAGGAAGGCGAGCTGGATAATTCCTACAGCTACATTCGCCCCCTGATGACCATCAGCCCCAGCGCCATCAAGCTCGGCTTGCCGGTGAACATCAACTTCTCGGCCAATGACACCAGTGACCTGGCCGACGAACTGCTGCACGACAAGTACCACAACTCGGTGATCTACACCGCGTGGTCCCACGGCTATCTGCCCGAGCTGATCAACAAGGTCGCCGGCGAAGCGGTCGGCAAGAAACAGAACATCACCGATGACTGGGAGTCCAGCGACTACGACTCGCTGTATGTACTCACCCTGACCTGGCACAACGGCAAGGCCAGCCTGCAGAGCCACAGCTACAAGCAAGGCCTGGATAACGGCCGGGAAACCTGCCCGACATAAGGGCTGGTCGCGCTGTTCGACCCGCGCAGACCTGTAGGAGCCGGCTTGCTGCGGGCGGCGTTCCGACGATGCAGACACCTCGGTCTTCCCGTTGCACCGAGTTGCCTGAATCGCCAGCAAGCCGGCTCCTACAGGTTTGGGTTATGGCAGCAAAATCACTTTGTCGCCACTACCCTGATTCACTTCGGCATAACGTTCCAGCCCTTCGGCCAGTGGCGATTCGAACAACCCTTGCGGCAACGGCAACAGGTCCTGGTCGAAGAACCGGCCGAACTGATCGAGCATCGCCGCGCACGCTTGCACGCCGTATAGCAACGAGTTGATCCCCACCACCGAACCGCCCTTGCGATACAGCGCCAGGGCCGGCAATTGCACCTGGCCATCCACCGGCGCGGCGATGATCGCGATGCGACCGAACGCGGCCAACGCGGGAACGGAGGCCGGTAGCCAGAACCCGGTGGTGTCAAAAATCACGTCGGCGCCGCCGGTGTAGACCGCATTCACCTGCGCGCCCAAATCCTCGGGTTTATCCAGCTGCAACGTCTGATACCCCTGGGCCTGCAAGTCCTTGACCTGCTCCGGCCGACGCGCCGCCGCCAGCACCTGGGCGCCACGCACCTTGGCCAGCGCCAGCGCAGCACTGCCGACCGCCCCGCCACCGATCACCAATAACCGCGTTTGTGCGTTTACCAGGCTGCGCTCCAGCGCATCCCACGCCGTGGTGTAAGGCACGCCGAGGCTGGCGGCCTGGGCAAAACTCAGGTGCGTCGGTTTGCGCGCCACACCGTTGGCCGGCAGCTTGACGAATTGCGCATGGGAACCGTCGGCGAAGAAGCCCAGTTCACGGCCGGTGCCCCACACTTCCTGACCGATCAGCGCCTGCGGGCCTTCGACGACTACACCCGCAAAATCACGCCCGGGAATGCGCGGCAACGTGGTGTAGGGAAAACGCCCCAGCACATTCTTCACATCACTGGGATTGAGGCCGGCGGCCTTGATTTGCACCAGCACTTCATCGGCGCCGGGCACGGGGGTCGGAACCTCGACATAGCGCAGGGCCGAAAGGTCGCCGGTTTTGTCGAACTGCAATGCTTTCATGGGAGTGTCCATCCAACAGGGGAAAGGGAATTCAGGAGATCCAGCCAGTGACCAGTTGCCGCCCCATGGGCCACAACTTTTCACCGGCGAGCATGCCCAGCAGGCCCACCAGCGCGATGGCCGGTGGTGCGGGGGAACGAAAATCCAGCGCGCCGTAAAGCAGACCGACGCCCAGACCGATGACCAGCGAGATGAGGTAGCTCATGGCAGACTCCGTGGGCAATTGAGGGATGCCCAAAGTCTAAAGGCCGGCATCCGCGAGCATCGGCCAAGTGCTTCTGAATTCCGGCCAAACCACCCCCAATAACCTGTAGGAGCCAGCTTGCTGGCGATAGCTGACGCGAGGGCGATGCAAAATTTGAGGATGCTATCGCCAGCAAGCTGGCTCCTACAGGTTCGTGCAGAACTGCGAGGGCGCGACACCCAGTTCTCGACGGAACATGTCGCTGAAGCTGCTCGGCGAGTAGCCCAGCTCCCGGGCAATCGCACTGACCGGCGCCCCCTGGATCAGCTCCGCGACCGCAGTCGCCAGTTGCACTTGTCGCCGCCACTCGGCGAAGCCCATGCCCAGACCGTCCTTGAACAGCCGCGCCAGGGTGCGCACGCTGGCCCCGGCGTTTTGCGCGTGTTGTTCGAAGGAAACGTCCAGCGATGGCGCGGCCATGACGGCCTGACACAGGTTCATCAGGCGCCGGTCGGAATCATCCGGCATCGGGATTTTCAGCAGCGAACGCCTGGCTCGCCGCAGTTCCAGCAGTGCCAGCCCGACCAGCGCCTCGTAATACTCCGGCGCGCCGTCGTCGCCCTGCTCCACCAGCCCGACGATGAGTTCACGCAGCAACCCGCCCACTTCGATGACCTGGACCGTGTCGTCCAGCGTCGCCGCCAATGCCGGACGCAGGTAGATGTTGCGCATCTGCAGGTCCGAGACCACGCGAATGCCGTGAGGCACACCCGGCGGCAACCACACCGCCCGTTGCGGCGGCACTACCAGCGCCTCATGTGGCGTTTCGACCCACATCACCCCGCTCATCGCATACAACAACTGGCCCCAGACATGCTCGTGGGGCTCGATGAACAGCCCGCGCGGATAGGTGCGCGCCAGCGGTTGCACGGGCACATCGGTGTCACTCAGGTCGGGGGGCGCGGCAAGGGCCATGGTCAGCATTCATCGGGGGTTTTCAGAAAATCCATGGTAACCAGCCGCAGGCCTCGTCGCCACTGGCCGCAGCCGTCTGACAATCCGAATGAATTTTCCGTACCGCCGACGATCCTTCTATTACCACAGGGAGGAATACGGGCTTTATGAATAACGCAAAACTTTTCGTCATTGAATACACCCTTCATGGCGTCCCAAAGTCTTTCATCATTCGCCTGGACAAAATGGACAATGCGCAGGCTTGGCATTGGGCGAGTTGCGACGCCGGCGTGGGCCGGATCCCGCGCTTTGGAAGGGAGAAAGTGCAAAAGACCAGCAAGCCGATGGCGGAAAAATTCGGCGTGGAAAATGTCACTTGGCGACCAGCAAGCTGACGACGCTTTTCTGTAGGAGCAAGCTTGCTCGCGATGAACGATAACGCGGTCAGCCTGAAGAACCTCGGCGCCTGCATCGCGAGCAAGCTTGCTCCTACACAGTCAGTGTTGAGCGCACTTGCAGTCTTTGTGCACGCATTCTTCACCGTGTTCATGGTGTTTGGCGCAGGCTTCGCAGCAGTAGTGCTTGCCGTGACGTGCGATCGGATGCTGGCCCAGTTTGCAGTTGCATTTCGGGCAGTCGCAGATGTCTTCACTGTCAATCATGAGTCTGACTCCTCAGGTGGTGGTCGTCGGGGCTTGAAGCTACAACCCGTCTCACCAGTGTAGAAGTTGCCACAGACGACGCAGCCCAAACCTGTAGGAGCGAGGCTTGTCCGCGAAGAACGATAACGCGATGTAACTGTTTAGATCGCGGCATCTGCTTCGCGGGCAAGCCTCGCTCCTACAGGAAAGCGAAAGCGGTCAGGCCTGGCGGGTATTGCTGCGATACATGAACACCAGCGCCAACCCGAGCAACACCATCGCCAGTATCCGGCTGCCGGACAGTTCGATCTGCGGGTTGCCCAGCCAGCCGAAGTTATCGATCAGCATCCCCATGCCCAACTGCCCGACGATCACCGCGACCGTCGCCACCGCCGTACCCACCCGTGGCACCGCCCCCACCATCACCATCATGTACACCACGCCGAACAGCGCGCCGCTGAGCTGCCATTTCGGCACGTCCAGCAGGCTCATGGCCTGGGCCGGCTCGAAAAACAGGATCAGCAACCCGGTGCTCACCGCACCCACCACGAACGTCAACAAACTGCTGCGCAGCACACCGACCGTTTCGCCCAGACGCCCATTGATGGCGGCCTGAACACTCAACACCGCACCGGCAGCCACGACCACCGCCAACAAAATAATCAGATTCATCATTAACCCCGCGCAATCAGAACAAGTGCCGCCACAATCAGCAGCAAGGCCAGCCAACGTTCACCGTTGACCTTTTTACGAGTGGCGCCGAACCAGCCGAAGTGGTCGATCAGCACGCTTTTACCGACCTGCCCGGACAGGATCGCGATCATCGTCATCGCAATGCCGATGTACGGCGTGGCCAGGGTCAGCACCACCACGTAGATCGGCCCGAGAAAACCGCCGATCAACTGCCAGCGCGGCAGGTCGCTGAAGGCCGGTCCCTTTTGCGGGCCGCTGAGCAACAGCAGGAAAAACAGGATCGCCGAGCCGACGCCGAAGATGCTCAACGTCGCCCACAAGTGACCGACCTGAACCCCCAGCGGCCCGAGCAGACCGGCCTCCACGGACAGGCCCATACCGGCCAGGATCACCAAAGGCAGCAGCAAAAGCCGCAACCCGGGTTGGGTTGCTGGTGTGACAGCGATATCGATTGAAGAAGATTGCATAACAGAGACCTACCCATTTCCAAATGAACTACACGGTCGCCTGTAGGA